>JAFEDP010000249.1 GCA_018241545.1 Pseudomonadota bacterium | reverse complement strand
CTGATCGAGGACGACGAGGCCGTACGCGCGGCGACCCGCCTGCTGCTGCGGGTGGCCGGCTACCGCGTGACGGCGGTCGCGAGCGTCGCGGAGGCGCTGGCGGCCGCGGCGCGCGACCCGGACATCGCGCTCGTGGTCACCGACTATCACCTCGGCAGCGAGACCGGGCTGCAGGCGATCGCGGCGCTGCGTGCGGCGGTGCGCGCGGACTTGCGCGCGGTGCTCGTGACCGGCGACACCTCGTCGGCGATCCGCGAGCTCGAGTGCGACGCGGCCACGCGCGTGACCAGCAAGCCCATCCACGCGGACGAGCTGCTGGCGCTGATCGAGGCGCTGCGCGCGCCGCCCGGGCGCTGAGTCGGCGTCAGCGGGGCGGCGGCGGCGGGTACTGCGCCAGCACCGCCGCGACCGCGGCGCGCAGCGGCGGCCCGGGGTCGGTCAGGTCGCGCCGCTCGAGCGGCTTCTTCGCCCAGCCGTGCCAGATCGGCCGGTGGGCGCGCGCGTCGAACAGGTCGATCGCGAGCGTGCCCTCGCGGTACTGGCGCACATCGACCTGGTCGCCGAAGTAGCCGTAGCCCCAGCCCCAGCCCCAGCCGCCGCGGAACTCGACCGGGTAGGTCGTGATGTCGGTGCGCTCGGCCGAGCTCAGCGTGAAGTCGACGGCGAGGTCGGCGGCCGCGAGCTCCTCCGTGAACGTGAGGCCCTTGGCCTCGAGCTCGGCGCGGATCGCCGCGCGCACGCGCTCGACGTTGAGGGGGTTGCGGGTGTGGGCGTGCTCGCGCGGCAGCCAGGCGAAGCGCTGGTAGCCGCCGAAGGTCGCGGCGCGGTCGTAGTCGACGCCGGTGGAGAGGGTGGCGCAGCCGGCGAGCAGCAGCGCCGAGACGAGGAGGATTCGCCTAAGGACTCGCATGGTGGCGCTCCTGAGGGGCCGGCCGGCCCGGACCCCGACAGGATGCGCCGCGCGCCGCGAAATGCCGTCGTGGAAGGCTGCACAGCGCCGGGCTGTCGGCGGCCTTTACGCCGGTGGGGTCCGCCGACACCTAAGTCCCGCAGAATCAGCGTACTAGCGGCGTGGAACGGGTCTTGCAGCCCGTCTGAGCGGGGACGGCGCTGGAGCGCGGGCGATGACGACGGAGCAGGCGGTGATGGGGCGGACGGACGGCGGCTACGCGGGTCCCGAGCGACGCGGCGGCGGCGTGGACCGGCGCCGGCGCTTCATGTTCTCGCTCCTGTACGGGGGCCTGCAGCCGCGGCGCCGGCTCGGCCGGCGCGAGGGCGACCAGCACCGCCCGATCATCGACTGGCACGGTCCGGGGCTGCTCGCAAGCGCCGTGCTCGTGCTCGTGCTGTGCGTGGTGGATGCCTTCCTGACGCTGTGGCTGATGGCCGGCGGCTTCGTCGAGGCGAACCCGCTGATGGCGCCGCTCGTGGCGGGCGATGCGCGCCACTTCGCGATCACCAAGCTTGCGCTGACGGGCGGGGGCGTGCTGGTGCTGGTCGCGCTCGCGCAGTTCCGCGTGTTCCGCGTGATCCGCGCCGGCGCGCTCGTGCACACGATCCTCGGGGCTTACGTCGTGCTGATCGGCTACGAGCTCACCCTGGTCGCGCAGGTCGGCTGAGCGGCGGACGCGCGTCACAATTTCCCTTAGCAGGGCCCGCCGCTTTTTTGTTCGGCGCGCCGGCATCCGCTAGACTTTCGACATATATCGTCGATCGACCTCGCGGACCCCCATCCCCGCATGACTGCCACCCTGAGCGACTGGTTCGCCTCGACGCCGCTGTCGGGCGCGAATGCCGCCTTCGTCGAGGACCTGTACGAGCGCTTCCTGTCGGACCCGGAGGCGGTGCCGGCCGAGTGGCGCGCGCTGTTCCGCGCCCTGCCGCCGGGCGCGCTCGAGCGCGACGTGCCGCACGGCCCGGTGCGCGCCGACTTCGCCGCCCGGGCGCGCGGCCCGCGCCTCGGCGCCGGCCCTGCGGCCGCCGCCGGCAGCGAGTCGGCGGCCAAGCAGGGCGTCGTCTCGCGCATGGTGCAGGTGTACGCCAACCGCGGCCACCTGCTGGCGCGCATCGACCCGCTCGGCCTCATGCAGCGCGAGACGCCGCGGGTGCTCGAGCTCGGCTACTTCGGCCTGACCGACGCCGACCTCGACCGCGAGTTCTTCACCGGCTCGCGCTCGGATGCGATCCCTTCGCGCATGAAGCTGCGCGACATGATCGCGCAGCTCAAGTTCGTGTACTGCGACACGATCGGCGCCGAGTTCGCGCACGTCTCCTCGAGCGAGGAGCGGCTGTGGCTGCAGGACACCTTCCAGGTGAGCCGCCTGCGCCACCGCTTCAGCGCGGAGGAGCGCCGCAACCTGCTGTGGCAGCTGACCGCGGCCGAGGGCCTCGAGCGCTACCTGCACACCAAGTACGTCGGCCAGAAGCGCTTCTCGCTCGAGGGCGGCGACTCGCTGATCCCGATGCTCGACGACCTGGTGCAGCACGGCGGCGGCCGCGGGGTGGAGGAGTGCATCATCGGCATGGCCCACCGCGGCCGCCTCAACGTGCTCGTCAACCTGCTCGGCAAGGCACCGTCGGACCTGTTCTCGGAGTTCGAGGGCCACTACGACCTGCAGGGGCTCAAGGGCTCCGGCGACGTCAAGTACCACAAGGGCTTCTCGGCCGACCTGAGCACGCCGGCCGGCAACGTGCACGTCGCGCTCGCCTTCAACCCCTCGCACCTCGAGGTCGTGAACCCGGTGGTCGAGGGCTCGGTGCGCGCCCGCCAGGAGCGCCGCGGCGACGTGCTCGGCGAGCGGGTGCTGCCGGTGCTGGTGCACGGTGACGCGGCCTTCGCCGGCCAGGGCGTCGTGATGGAGACGCTGCAGCTGTCGCAGGCGCGCGGCTTCTACACCGGCGGCACCGTGCACCTCGTCATCAACAACCAGGTCGGCTTCACGACCTCGGACCCGCGCGACGCGCGCTCGACGCTGTACTGCTCGGACGTCGCCAAGATCGTCGAGGCGCCGATCTTCCACGTCAACGGCGACGACCCGGAGGCCTGCGTGTTCGTCACGCGCCTCGCGCTCGACTACCGCATGAAGTTCCGCAAGGACGTGGTCATCGACCTCGTCTGCTACCGCCGCCACGGCCACAACGAGGCCGACGAGCCGGCCGCGACCCAGCCGGCGATGTACCAGACGATCCGCAAGCACCCGACGCCGCGGCAGATCTACGCGGCGCGGCTCGCCGCCGAGGGCGCGCTCGCCGCGGCCGACGCCGAGCGCATGGTCGAGGACTACCGCAGCGGCCTCGACGCCGGCAAGCCGCAGGCGCGCGCCGCGCTCGGGCTGATCGGCAACCAGTACACGGTCGACTGGTCGGCGCATCTCGCCGCCGATCCCAGCGAGGAACCGGCGACCGGCGTCGAGCTCGCGCACCTCAAGGAGCTCGGTGCGCGCCTCGTGCAGTTCCCGGCCGACCTCGCGCTGCACCCGCGGGTCGCCAAGATCTATGAGGAGCGCGCGCGGATGCTGGCCGGCGAGGCGCCGCTCGACTGGGGCGCGGCCGAGACGCTTGCCTACGCGACGCTGGTCGACCAGGGCTACGGCGTGCGCCTCACCGGCCAGGACAGCGGCCGCGGCACCTTCTTCCACCGCCACGCGGTGCTGCACGACCAGGCGAGCGAGCGGATCTACACGCCGCTCGAGCACATCGGCCGCGGCGGGCGCTTCCGGGTCACCGACTCGGTGCTCTCCGAGGAGGCCGTGCTCGGCTTCGAATACGGCTTCGCCACGACCTCGCCCGAGGTGCTGGTGATCTGGGAGGGTCAGTTCGGCGACTTCGTCAACGGCGCGCAGGTGATCATCGACCAGTTCATCAGCTCGGGCGAGGCCAAGTGGGGGCGGCTGTGCGGCCTGACGCTGCTGCTGCCGCACGGCTACGAGGGCCAGGGCCCCGAGCACTCCTCGGCGCGGCTCGAGCGCTTCCTGCAGCTGTGCGCCGAGGCCAACATGCAGGTGTGCGTGCCCTCGACGCCGGCGCAGATGTTCCACATGCTGCGCCGGCAGATGGTGCGCCCGGTCCGCAAGCCGCTGATCGTGATGACGCCGAAGAGCCTGCTGCGGCACCGCCTCGCCGTGTCGGAGCTCGCCGAGCTCACCGGCGGGCACTTCCGGCCGGTGCTCGACGAGATCGACCCGCTCGAGCGCAACGCGGTTCGGCGCGTCGTGTTCTGCAGCGGCAAGGTCTACTATGACCTGCTGGAGCGGCGCCGCGCCGACGGCCTCAAGGACGTCGCGCTGGTGCGGCTCGAGCGCCTCTACCCGTTCCCGGCGGAGGAGTACGCGGCCGTGCTCGCCGGCTACCCGAACGCGCACGAGATCGTCTGGTGCCAGGAGGAGCCGCAGAACCAGGGCGCCTGGTACCAGATCCGCCATCGGCTGCAGGAGCCGCTCTCGACCGTCGACCTGCTGCTGTACGCCGGCCGCGCCGGCGCGGCGGCGCCGGCGGCGGGCATCCACGAGCTGCACGTGCAGCAGCAGCAGCTGCTGGTGCGCAACGCGCTGTCGGCCCCGGCGAGCGACGACACCGGCCGCGAGACCCTGCGGCTGCTCGCGCCGCGCGGCGCGGGCGGCGAACGCCCCAAGACGATCAGGAAATCCCCATGACGATCGAAGTCCGAGTTCCCCAGCTGCCCGAGTCGGTCGCCGACGCGACGCTCGTGGCCTGGCACAAGCAGCCGGGCGAGGCCGTCGGCCGCGACGAGAACCTGGCGGACCTTGAGACCGACAAGGTGGTGCTCGAGGTGCCGGCGCCGGTTGCCGGCGTGCTCCGCGAGGTCAAGGTCGCCGCCGGCGCCACCGTGACCTCGGGCACGCTGCTCGCGATCCTCGAGGCGGGCGAGGCGGCCACCGCCAAGGCCGCCGAGGCCGCGCC
>JAFEDP010000248.1 GCA_018241545.1 Pseudomonadota bacterium | reverse complement strand
CGGCCCTCGAAAAGGCCTGGGACCGCCTGCATCGCGGCGATCGCGAGCCGTTCCCCGACGCGCGCCGCGTCGCCGCGATCCAGCCGGGCGAGGCCGCGCTCGCGCCGGCGCTCGCGGGCGCCTGGCGCGCCTTCCACGCCGGCGACTTCGAGCGCGCCTTCCGCGAGGGCCGCACGCTCGGCCCGCTCGGCGCGGTCGCGGCCTGCAAGGCCGCCGGCGTGTACGTGACCTACCTCGAGACGCGCGCCGCGCGCGCCGAGGCGATCCTGACCGAGGCCGTGGAGCTCGCCGCGCAGGCGGCGGTGGCGGCGCCGGCGCTCGCCAACGCCCACTACATGCACGCCTTCGTGCTCGGGCGCCTGAGCCAGCGGCTGTCGGTGCTGAAGGCGCTCGCCGCCGGCCACGCGAGCGCGGTGCGCGCGAGCCTCGAGCGCGCGCTCGCGCTCGAGCCCAGGCACGCCGACGCGCACATCGCCCTCGGGCTCTTCCACGCCGAGGTCGTCGGCAAGGTCGGCGCCTTCGCCGCGCGCCTGACCTACGGGGCGAGCGCCGAGGCGGCGGTCAGGCACTTCAAGGAGGCGCTGCGGCTCTTCCCGGGCTCGGCGATCGGCTGCCTCGAGTACGGCAACGGCCTGGTCGCGCTCTACGGCGAGGCGCGCCGCGCCGAGGCGAGCGCGCTCTACGAGCGCGCCGGGCGGGTCGAGCCCCTGGACGCGATGGAGCGCCTCGACGTCGAGCGCGCGCGCGCCGCGCGCGCCTGAGGCGGCCCCTTGAGGTGCATGGCGCCGAGCACCGTCAGCAGCACCAGGCGCTCGAACTCGGCGGCGAAGCCGTCGACGATGCGGTGCGGCTCGGGGATCAGGTTGCGGTCGGCGATGATGCCGAACTGGACCTCGTCGGCGTAGGTCAGCACGCTGATGCCGAGGCCGATGCTGCCGGTCTGCGGCACCCAGAAGTACTGCTGGCGCACGCGCTGCCCGCAGACGTACAGGGGCTCGCGCGGCCCGGGGACGTTGGAGATCACCGCCGAGGACTTGCGCGTCAGCACCTCCATCGCCACGTCCTGCACCGCGCCCGGCAGCGCGCCGAGCACCGCGAGCGTCAGGAACGCGGCCGGGGGCTGCTCGGACTGCTTGAGCGCCTGCATGGCCTCGTGCACCGCGTACAGCCGCTTGAGCGGATGGGCGATGCCCACCGGCAGCTCCAGCAGCACGAGGCCGAAGCGGTTGCCGAGCGTCAGCGGCTCGTCGGGCCGGCGCAGGTTGACCGGCAGCGTGGCGCGCAGCACGAGTCCCTCGGTCGCCTGGCGGCGGCCGCGCAGGTAGCGGCCGAGCGTGCCGGCCACCACCGACATCAGCACGTCGTTGACCGTGCAGCCGAGCGCGTGCGCCACGGTCTTCACCTCGGCGAGCGGCAGGGGCGCGGTCCAGGCGACCTGCTTGCGCGGCCCGAGCCGGCCGCGCAGCGCCGTGGGCGGGTCGTCGGGGTAGCCGAGGATCGCGGCGATCTCGCGCGCCATGCCGGCGAGGTGGCGCGCCTCGCCGAGCGCCACCTCCGGGTGCGCGAGGCGCCGAAGGCCGGCCTCGAGCAGGGATTCGCCGCCCGCGACCGCCTCGCCGACCCAGCGCACCGCGGGCGCGAGCAGCGGCGCGAGCCACGGCAGGGTGAACGCCTCGCCGGCCGCCGGCGCCTCGGCCGCGGGCTCGACCGGCGGCGGCGCGCCGTCCGGGCTCGCGGTCGTGAGCCCGAGGATCACCCGCACGAGCGAGATGCCGTCGGCGTAGCAGTGGTGGATGCGCGTGATCACCGCCGAGCCCGCGCCGTACTCCGGCACCAGGATGAAGCGCCACGGCGGGCGGCGCGGCTCGAGGCCGCTGCTCGCGAGCTCCGACACCAGCGCCTCGAGCTCGCGCTGGCCGGCACCCTCGGGCAGGCGCGCGACGCCGAGCTGGGCGTCGAGGTCGAAGAACGGGTCCTCGACCCAGGCCCCGCCGAGCGCCTCCTCGACCGGCACCGAGCGGAAGCGCCCGTGCACCAGGAAGCGCTCGGCGACGAGCGCCTTGAGCTCGGCGAGCGTGACCCGCCCGTCGAGGATCCAGACGCCGTTGATGACCATGGGGTTCACGCGCTTGTCCATGCGCAGCCAGGCCGCGTCGATGCTGTCCATGCGGTGGCGGGCCGGGATCACGGCGCCCCCGCATAGACACTTGCCACGAGGCCGGCGCCGCCGCGCGGCGCTAGGGTGGCCGCCATCACGGTCAGGGGCGCAGGCACATGGCCTATTTCGTCACCGGCGGCACCGGCTTCATCGGCCGGCGCCTGATCGCGCGGCTCGCGGCGCGCGACGTCGTCCACGTGCTGGTGCGCGAGGGCTCGCTCGCCCGCTTCGAGGCGCAGCGCGCCGAGGCGGGCCTCGACCCCGCGCGGGTGGTCGCCGTGACCGGGGACCTCGGCGCCCCGGCGCTCGGCGTGGCGGCTGCCGAGGTCGCGCGCCTGCGCGGCCAGATCAGCCACGTCTACCACCTGGCCGCGCTCTACGACATCACGGCCCCGGCCGACGCCGACGCCGTGGCCAATGTCGCCGGCACGTCGCATGCGCTCGACTTCGCGGCGCGGGTGGGATGCGAGTGCTTCCATCACGTGAGCTCCATCGCCGCGGCGGGCCTCTACGCGGGGACCTTCACCGAGGCCATGTTCGACGAGGCCGAGGGCCTCGAGCATCCGTACTTCCGCACCAAGCACGAGGGCGAGGCGCGGGTGCGGGCCGAGCGGCGCTTCCCGTGGCGCGTGTACCGACCCGGCATGGTGGTCGGCGACTCGGCCACCGGGGTCATCGACAAGATCGACGGGCCGTACCTGTTCTTCAAGCTGATCCAGAAGCTGCGCAACGGCTGGCCGAACTGGCTGCCGGTGGTCGGCCTCGAGGGCGGCTGGGCCCACCTCGTGCCGGTCGACTTCGTGGTGCGGGCCCTCGAGCACCTGTCGCACCTGCCCGGCCACGACGGCGAGTGCTTCCACCTGACCGACCCCCGGCCGCGCCGGCTCGGCGAGGTGCTCAACGTGTTCGCCAAGGCCGCGCACGCCCCGCAGGCCTCGATCCGCATCGACCCGAAGCTGATCGAGCGCGTGCCGCCGGAGCTCGCCGCCGGCGTGCTCGGCTTCGAGCCGGTGCGCCGCGTCGTCGAGGAGCTGCTCGACGGGCTCGCCGTGCCGCGCGAGGCGCTCGCCTTCGTCAACTACCCGACCCGCTTCGACTGCGCCCGCACCACGGAGCTGCTGGCGCCGGCCGGCATCCGGGTGCCGCCGCTCGAGGACTACGCCTGGCGGCTGTGGGACTACTGGGAGCGGCACCTCGACCCGGATCTCACCCTCGACCGCAGCCTCGGCGGGGCGGTGCGCGACAAGATCGTGCTGATCACCGGCGGCTCCTCGGGCATCGGCCGGGCGACCGCGCTCAGGGTCGCGGAGGCGGGCGGCACGGTGCTGCTCGTCGCGCGCGACGCGGCGCGGCTCGAGGAGGTCCGCGAGCTGATCGCGACCCGCGGCGGCGCCGTGCGCTGCTACCCGTGCGACCTCACCGACGCCGCGGCGTGCGCCGCGCTCGTCGAGCGCGTGCTCGCCGAGCACGGCCGCGTCGACGTGCTCATCAACAACGCCGGCCGCTCGATCCGCCGCGGCATCCGCGAGGCGCTCGACCGCTTCCACGACTACGAGCGGCTGATGCAGCTCAACTACTTCGCCGGCGTGCGCCTGACGCTCGCGCTGCTGCCGTCGATGCTGGCGCGCGGCAGCGGCCACGTCATCAACGTGTCCTCGATCGGGGTGCTGGCGAGCCCGCCGCGGTTCTCGGCCTACGTCGCCTCCAAGGCGGCGCTCGAGGCCTTCACGCGCTGCGCCGCGGCCGAGTTCGCCGACGCCGGCATCGCCTTCACCGTGATCAACATGCCGCTGGTGCGCACGCCGATGATCGCGCCGACGCGCATCTACGAGCAGATGCCGACGATCGCCGCGGAGGAGGCCGCCGACCTCGTGGCCGAGGCGGTGATCCACCGCCCGCAGCGCCTCGCGACGCGCTTGGGCCTCTTCGCGCAGTGGATGCAGCTGCTCGCGCCCAAGCTCTCCGAGCTCGTCATGAGCACGGCGTTTCGGATGTTCCCGGAGAGCCCGCCGGCGCCGGCCGGCGCGCCGGACGCGCCCCGCGCGCATGCGCCGGCCACCCCGGAGGCGGTGCTGTTTGCGAGCCTGATGCGCGGCGTACACTGGTAGCCCGGAGGGCTGCCGTGATCGTCAGCATGTGGATGACCCGCGAGCTCGCGACGGTCACGGCCGAGACGCCGATCGTGGAGGCCGCGCGCCTGATGGCGCGGCGCCGCATCCGGCGCCTGCCGGTGCTCGGCAGCGGCGGGCGCCTCGCCGGCATCGTCACGGCGACCGACCTGCTGCACGCCTTCCCGCCGGACGTGAATCCGTTCGCGATCCACTCGGCGGCGGCCGAGCGCAGCCGGCTCACGGTCGGCGAGATTGCGCACGCGGAACTCGCCACCGTGCGGCCCGACGAGCCGATCGAGGTCGCGGCGTCGCTGATGCGCGAGCGCAAGGTCGGCGGCCTGCCGGTGCTGCGCGACGGGCGCCTGGTCGGGATCATCACCGAGTCCGACGTGTTCCGCGCCTTCGTGAGCCTGTTCGCCGCCGGCGAGCGCGGCCTGCGGGTGACCTTCGACGCCACGCGCTGCGCCCATCCGTTCCAGACGGTCGCGGAACTCGCCGCCGGCCGCCCGCTCGAGGTCAGGAGCCTCGTGCTCTCGCGCCAGGAGGACACGCCGGTCGCGGTCGTGCGCGTCGAGGGCGACGGCGCGCAGGCCTTCGTCGACGCGCTGTGGGCCGCCGGCCACCGCGTCCTTCACGTGCTCCCGGTGGGACCGGCAG
>JAFEDP010000247.1 GCA_018241545.1 Pseudomonadota bacterium | reverse complement strand
AACACGACGTCGTAGAAGCCCCACTTCGGCGCGCTCAGCGCCGACGGGTAGCCCATCTCGCCGGTCATCGCGATCAGCGCGTGGCGCACGCCGCGGCTGGTGGCGTCGCCCGCCGCCCAGCTCTTGCGCGAGCCGGTGTTGGGCGCGTGGCGGTAGGTCCGAAGCGCCCCGCCGTCCAGGAACGCGTTCGAGACCGCGTTGATGACCTGCTCGCGGCTCCCGCCCAGCATCGCGGTCACGACCGCGGTGGTCGCGACGCGCACGTTGAGCACGTGGTCGAGGCCGACCTGGTTGTAGGCGTTCTCGAGCGCGGTCACGCCCTGGATCTCGTGCGCCTTGATCATGCCGGTGAGCACGTCGCGCACCGTGAGCGGCGCCGCGCCCTCGGCCACGCGCCGCCGCGACAGGTAGTCGGCGACGGCGAGGATGCCGCCCAGGTTGTCCGAGGGGTGGCCCCACTCGGCGGCGAGCCAGGTGTCGTTGAAGTCGAGCCAGCGGATCATGCAGCCGATGTTGAAGGCGGCCTGCACCGGGTCGAGCTCGTAGCTCGTGCCGGGCACGCGCGCCCCGCCGACCATCGTCGCGCCCGGCACCACCGGGCCCATCAGCTTGGTGCAGGCCGGGTACTTGAGCGCCTGGAACCCGCACGCCAGCGTGTCCATCAGGCAGTAGCGGGCGGTGTCGTAGGCGACCGTGCTCTCGATCCGGTAGTCGCGCGCGTACTCGGCGATGTCGACGAGGACCGGGTCGGGATCGGGGCGCTTGGCGGACTTGTAGTCGTGGCTGGACATGGCGGGCCCTGGGCCTGGGGGACGGGGCCGCGATGTTGACTCACCGCAGCCGCCCTTGCCAATGGCCATCCGCGCAGCCGGCCGGCGCGGCTGCGCGGCCGGCCCGCGGCGGGCTCAGCCGCCGGCCCGCGTGCGCGCGATCCACTCGTCGACGAAGCGCTCGAGCAGCGTCAGCGGCACGGCGCCGTCCTCGAGCACGACGGCGTGGAAGTCCTTGAGGCTGAACTTCGGCCCGAGCGCGGCGCGCGCCTTGTCGCGCAGCTCCAGGATCTTGAGCTGGCCCACCTTGTAGGCGCAGGCCTGCCCGGGCAGCGCCATGTAGCGCTCGACCTCGGTGACCACCTCGGCCTCGGGCATGCCGGTCTCGCGCATCTCGAACTCGACCGCCTGCGCGCGCGTCCAGCCCTTGGCGTGCAGGCCGGTGTCGGCCACGAGGCGCACCGCGCGCAGCATCTCGTCGCGCAGCCGCCCGAGGTCGCCGTACGGGTCGTCGCGGTACATGCCGATCTCGGCGGCGAGGCGCTCGGCGTACAGCGCCCAGCCCTCGGCGTAGGCCGCGTACAGCGTCTGCTGGCGGATCAGCGGCACGTCCTTGAGGTTCTGCGCGGTGGAGATCTGGAGGTGGTGGCCCGGGATGCCCTCGTGGTAGGTCACGCTCTTCATGGTCCAGGTCGGCAGCTCCGCGGTGTCGCGCAGGTTCGCGAAGTAGGTGCCGGGGCGCGAGCCGTCCATGGCCGCCGGCTGGTAGTAGGCGCCGGCGGAGCCCTTCTCGGCGGCCGGCGGCACGCGCTCGACCGTCAGGCGCGTCTTCGGCAGCGTGCGGAAGTACGCCGGCATGCGCGCCGCCACCTCGTCGAGGATCTCCTGGTAGCGCGCGAGCGCCTGGCGCCGGCCGGCGTCGTCGTTCGGGTACAGGAAGCGCGGATCCTTCGCGAGGCGCTGCACGCGCTCGGCGACGCTGCCCTCGGCGAGCCCCTGCGCGCGCAGCAGCGCGTCCATCTCGCCGCGGATGCGCTCGACCTCGGCGAGCCCGAGCGCGTGGATCTGCTCGGGGCTGTAGTCGGTGGTGGTCATCTGCCGCAGCATCAGCGCGTAGTAGGCGGCGCCGTCCGGCAGCCGGTCGACGCCGTCGCGCTGCTGCGCCGCGAGCGGCCGCAGCGCCTCGAGCGCCGCCGTCATGCGCGCGTAGGCCGGGTAGACGCCGTCGCGCACCGCGGCCGCGGCCGCGCGCGTGAGCTCCTCGGCGAGCGCGGCGTCGACGCCCTGGGCCTTGCGCAGGCGCTCGGCGAAGCTCGTCACGAGCGCGTTGTCCGCGGGCTTCGCGGCGACGGTGTCGCGGATCACCGCCTCGCTCTTCTCGAGCAGCGACAGCGGCAGCACGACGCCGAGGCGCGCCTGGCGCTGCATCTCGGCGGTCAGCGCGTCGAGTTTCCCGCCCATCGCCTCGAGGCGGTGCACGTAGTTGCGCGCCGTCTTCTCGTTCTTCACGACGTGCTGGGACTCGAGGAAGCTGACGAGCTGGATCTGCGTGCCGAACATCGGGCTGATCGGGTACAGCCCCTCCGACGACAGCCAGTCGAAGCGCCGGAACGCGAGCGCCGTCTCGTACTGGTCGGCGAGGATGTCGTAGGTGATGCGCTCCTGGCGCGACAGCGAGTCGCGGTCGAAGCGGTGCAGCTCCTCGAGGAAGCCCGCCGCCTGCGCGTAGTCCTGGTCGCGCTTCTCGACCCCGACCGCGGTCAGGCGGCCGGAGTGCCGGTCGAAGACCGTGCCGTCGGCGATCCCCACCGAGGTGAAGGTCTCCGGGTTCTTGACGAGCAGCAGCAGCACCTGGCGGTTGGCGAGCTGGTTGAGCGTGAACGGATGGCCGAGGGCGATGCGGTAGCCCGCGTAGCCGAGGCCGAGCAGCAGCACGAGCGCCGTCCAGCCGGCGATGCGCCAGATCCTCTTCATCGAGCCTTCCCCCGCGATCCCCGCCGGGACGGCGGGCGGGCGCGATTATCGCCGCGTGCGGGCCGCCGGGGCCGGCCCGGGGCGCGGTTCGTCGCGGCCGGGCCCCGGCCGGTCGCAGGGCGCTTGCGGAAGACCCCGCCCGGGCGCTCGGTGAAACCCGGAGCCGGGCCGCAGCCGCTCAAGAACCGGGGCCGCGGCCCCGCTATCCGTGGCAGGAGCCACCGGATTCCGCTGCCGCCCCATGCCCGCGCCTGCCCCCCGCCGCCGCCTCCACCGCATGACGGTTGCCGTGCTGATGGCGACCTTCGGCGTGCTCGGCCTCGGCCAGTACCTGGCCGCGCGCAGCTGGTACGGCGCAACGGTGGCGCAGGCGGAGCGGCGCGATGCGCTCGACCGGGCGCGGCTCGCGGAGCGCGCCATCGCCTCTCTCGAGGAGTCGCTGCGGCGCACCGCCGCCGACGCCGGCCGCTGGGACGAGACCTGGCTCTTCCTGCGCGGGCAGCTGCCCGGCTACTTCGGCGCCAACTGGGAGCCGTCGACCTTCGCCAACAACCGCATCGACGTCGCGGCCTTCGTGACGCTCGACGGCCGGCTGATGCGCTTGAGCCGCGCCGACCCGGTGGTGCGGCGCTTCCTGCACGCCGATCCCGCCTTCGTGCCGGCGCTCGCCCCCGGCGGCGCGATCCTCTCGCACCTCGGCTCGTCGAGCTCCGACCTCGGCATCGTGCGGATCGGCGCGGGCCTGTACGCCTACGGCGCGGCACCGGTGCTGCACACCGACGGCCGCGGGCCGCGCGCCGGGACCATCCTCCTGTTCCACTCGCTCGGCCCGGTGTTCCAGGGCGAGCTCGCCGACGCGCTCGACGCGCACGTCGTGCTCGCGACCCTGGCGCGTGGCGCCGCGCCGCCCGGGGTCGCGGCGCCGCAGTTCGACGACTCCGATGGCAACGTGCTGGCGCTGCGCTTCACCGCCGCCGAGACGCTGGAGGGCGAGGCGCTCGTCGCGGAGCTCGCGACCGGCCGGCCGGTGCACGCCGGCGCCGTGCGCGCCGCGCGCGCGCTGTTCTGGTCGGCGGTCGCGACCGGCGTGCTGGTGGGCCTGCTGGCGCTGGTGTTCTTCAAGCGCCGGCTGCTCGACCCGCTGCGGCGCATGGCGGCGCGGCTCGCCGAGATCGGCCGCGCCGGCGACCCGGCGGCCAGGCTCGAGCCGCACCGCCACGACGACGAGATCGGCAGCGTCGTGCGCGCCGCCAACCAGATGCTGGCGGAGCTCGAGGAGGCCAAGCGCGGCGCGGACGCCGCGCGCGACGCGGCGCTCGAGGCGAGCCGCGTGAAGTCCGAGTTCCTGGCGCGCATGAGCCACGAGATCCGCACGCCCATGAACGGCGTGCTCGGCATGACGGAGCTGCTCGAGCGCACCGAGCTCAGCGCCCGGCAGCGCAAGTACTGCGACACGGTGCACCGCTCGGCCGAGTCGCTGCTCGAGATCATCAACGACATCCTCGACTTCTCGAAGATCGAGGCGCACCGGCTCGAGCTGCAGCCGGCCGAGGTCGACCTCGCGGCCCTGGTCGAGGACGCGGCCGAGCTGCTGTCGAGCCGCACGGCCGGGCGCGACCTCGAGCTCATCGTGGCGGTGCGGCCGCGCGTGCCGGCGCTCGTCGAGGTCGATCCGCTGCGGCTCAGGCAGGTGCTGACCAACCTGATCGGCAACGCGCTCAAGTTCACCGAGCGCGGCGAGGTCGTGGTCACGGTGGACGCGACGCCGCTCGCGGCCGGCCAGGCGCTGGTCGACGTGGCCGTCGCCGACACCGGCATCGGCATCGCGCCGGAGGCGCTCAAGCGGCTGTTCGAGCCGTTCGCGCAGGCCGACGCCTCGACCACGCGCCGCTTCGGCGGCACCGGCCTCGGGCTCGCGATCGCGCGCCAGCTGGTGGAGCTCATGGGCGGCTCGATGCGCGTCGTCAGCGAGCCCGGCCGCGGCTCGGTGTTCGCCTTCAGCCTGCCGGTCGCGGTGCGGCCCGCGGCCGGCGCCGGGCGGCTGCCGCTGCTCGCGGGCCTCGAGGTGCTGATCGCGGACCCGAGCGCGACCGCGCGCGGCGTGCTCGCCGAGGCGCTCGCCGCGGCCGGCGCGACGGCGACCCCGGTCGCCGACGTCGCGGCGCTCGAGCGCCTGCTCGGTGCGGATGGC
>JAFEDP010000246.1 GCA_018241545.1 Pseudomonadota bacterium | reverse complement strand
TCGCGTACAGCACGTCGAGGTCGCGGCGGATGATCTCGTGCATGCCCGGGCGCAGCACCTTGACGATGACCTCGCGCCCGTCCTTGAGCGTCGCGGTGTGCACCTGGGCGATCGAGGCCGCGGCGAGCGGCTCGGTGTCGAAGCTGCCGAACAGCTCGCCGACCGGCCGGCCGAGCGAGCGCTCGACGGCGGCGCGCGCGACCTCGCCGGGGAACGGCGGCACGCGGTCCTGCAGCCTTGCCAGCTCGTCGGCGATGTCGGTCGGCAGCAGGTCGCGCCGCGTCGATACCGCCTGGCCGAACTTGATGAAGATCGGTCCGAGTTCCTCGAGCGCGAGGCGCAGGCGCTCGCCGCGCGAGGTGCCGCGGCGGCGCTCGAACCAGGTCGAGGGCTGCAGGAAGTACAGGAAGCGCAGCGGCCGGTACAGGTGGGTGGCCGTGACGAACTCGTCCAGGCCGTGCCGCACCAGCACGCGCTGGATCTCGAGCAGGCGGCCCGCGACCCCGAGGCTGATCACGTCGGGCCCGCCGCGCGGGCACACCGCGCCGCGGCCAGCGCGAGGCGCGCCTCGACGCGGTCGAAGTCCTCGCGCAGCTGGTCCACGGCTGCGTGGAAGCCGTCGAGTTCCGGCCGCGATACGACGTCGCGGCCCTCCTCCACCAGGTACTCGCCGACGTTGCGGGTCAGCGATGCGAAGGCGCGCCGGCCCCAGTCGGCCGCGGTGCGGGCCGCGCGCGCGGCGTAATGCGCCGGGATCTCGCCGACGACGCGCGCCAGCTCCTCCTCGGCGTCGGGGCGCGCGAGCCGCAGCAGCTTCTCGAAGGCGGCCGCGACCTCGGCGTCGCCCGCGATGCTGACACCGGCGGCCGTCAGCCGGCCGTCGTCGCGGCCGGCCAGCAGCGCCGCGAGCCCGAGCGGCGTGCCGCGAACCGTGGCGTCCGCCGGCAGGTCGTCCCGGTTGACGGCCAGCCGGCCGTTGTCGGCCGCGAGGCGCAGGCGCACGAGCGGCTGGCCCGGTGCGGCGGCGAGCTCGATCGCGAACGAGCGGCCCTCGAGCTCGGCGAGCAGCGCGCGTGCCGGCGTGGACGCACCGAGGGTGCGGTTGGCGAGCGCGGCCAGCGTGCCGAGCGGCGACGGCGCGGCCATCAGTAGTGCCAGCCGCGGTGCAGCGCGACGATGCCGCCGCTCAGGTTGTGGTGGCGGCAGCCCTCGAACCCCGCCTCGCGCATCATCCCGGTCAGCGTCGCCTGGTCGGGGAACATGCGGATCGACTCGGCGAGGTAGCGGTAGCTGCCCGCGTCGCTCGCGATCAGCCGGCCGAGCGCCGGCAGCACCGCGAACGAGTAGGCGTCGTACACCGGCCCGAGGCCCGGCGCCACGGGCTTGGAGAACTCGAGGATCAGCAGCTGCCCGCCGGGCCGCAGCACGCGGTACATCGAGCGCAGCGCCGCGGCCTTGTCGGTGACGTTGCGCAGGCCGAAGCCGATCGTCACGCAGTCGAAGCTCGCGTCGCGGAACGGCAGGCGCTCCGCGTTGCCCTGCACCGGCATCACCTGGCCGGCGAGCCCGCGGTCGAGCAGCCGGTCGCGGCCGTGCGCCAGCATCGCCATGTTGATGTCCGACAGGACCACGAGGCCCGACTCCCCGACCTGACGAGCGAGGCCCGCCGCGATATCGCCGGTCCCGCCGGCGACGTCGAGTGCGCGCTGGCCGGGGCGCAGGCCGGTCTGCGACAGCAGGAACCGCTTCCACAGGCGGTGGACGCCGAACGACATCAGGTCGTTCATCAGGTCGTACCGGCCCGCGACCGAGTCGAACACCGCCCGGACCCGCCCAGCCTTCTCGGCGGCGGCGACCCGCTCGTAGCCGAAGTCAACGGTTGGGCCCGCGGTGCGCTGATCGGGGGAATCGGACATCGGGAAGGCGCTCGGGTGAAAACCGCGGAATTGTACCGCTCGGCGGGTGCGGTCGCATGGCGGCCGGCCGCCGCCGTCGCGCTCGCCGTGGCGTTTGCGGTGCTGCCCGGGACCCGCGCCGACGCGGCGCCGGCCTGCTCGGACCGCGGCGCCCGCGCGCCGGAGGCGCGCTGCGAGTCGCTCGCATTCGGCGGGCGCGAGCGCACCTACCGCCTCTACGTGCCGGCGCAGCGCCCCGCGAAGGCACCGGTGCTGGTCGTCCTGCACGGCGGGGGCGGGGGCGGCGCGTCGATGGAGGCCCTGACGGGCGGCGCGTTCAACCGGCGTGCCGACGAGGTCGGCGCCATCATCGTCTATCCCGACGGCGTCGGCCGTGGCTGGAACGACGGTCGCCACGACCTCCGCTCGCGCGCGACGCAGGATGCGGTCGACGACGTCGGCTACCTGCGCGCGCTCGTCGATGCGCTCGACCGCGGCTTCGGCGTCGACCACGACCGCATCTTCGTCAGCGGCATGTCGAACGGCGGCATGATGACGCTGCGCCTCGCGTGCGAGGCGAGCGACCTGTTCACCGGCTTCGTCGCCGTCGCCGCCAGCCTCGGCGAGGACCTCGCCGACACGTGCCGGCCGGCGGTGGTGCGCCCGCTCGCGCTCGTCGATGGCACGGCCGACCCGATCGTCCCCTTTGACGGTGGCGAGGTGCGCGTGCTCGGCGCCGGCCGTGGCCGGGTCATCGGCGCCGAGCGCACGCTCGCACTCTTCGGCCGAAGGGCCGGGTGCACGGGGAGCACGGCTGCGCCGCCGCTCGACCGGGTCGCGGACGACGGCACGGCTCTCGTCGTTCGGGAGGCGACCGCGTGCAAGGACGGCGCGCGCCTCGTCCTGTACGAGGTCGACGGCGGGGGCCACGCCTGGCCCGGCGGCCGGCGCTATGCGCGCGAGTGGCTGATCGGGCGGGTGAGCGCCGAGCTCGACGCCAGCGACGCGGCGTGGCGCTTCCTCGGGCTCGACGCGGGCACGCCCGGCCCGCGCTGAGGTCGGCGTCAGCCGCGCGAGGCGGTGTCGCGCGCCGGGCGGCGCGGCGGCGGCGAAGCGGCGGCGCTGCCGCCGAGGAACGTGGCGAGCACCGGCGTGAACAGGTGCTCCTCGCTCAGGAACGCGTCATGGCCGTACGGCGAGCTGAGCTCGACGTAGTCGGTGTCGATGCCGGCGGCGCGCAGCACCGAGGCGACGCTGCGCTGCTGCGTGACCGGGAACAGCAGGTCCTCCTCGACGCCGACCACCAGCGCGCGCTCGACGTCGAGGAACGCCGCCGCGCGCGCCACGTCGGACGGCCCGTGCGCGTGCACGACGGAGTCGCCGTCCGGGCACGCGCCGTGCGCGCCGAAGTCGAACAGGTCCATGGCGCGCGAGATCACCCAGTACGACCACGGCTCGAACTGGCGCACGAACTTCTGAGCCACGTGCTCGAGCCAGCTCTCGACCTCGAACTCCGTGCCGGACGGGTGGCCCGCGAACGGTTCGCTCTGGTGGCGCGCGAAGCGCTGTTCCAGCAGGTCAGTGCCGACGTAGGACAGGATGCCGATCTTGCGCGCCCAGCGCATTGCCTGCTGCACCGTCGCGGCGTCGGCACCGCTGCGCAGCGCAGAGCCCAGGATCTCGCGCTGCAGGCTACGGGTCGCGATCGCAGCCGCGGTCGGCGCCAGTGCCCCGGAGATCGACACGAGCGCGCGCGACTTGCCCGGGAAGCAGACGGCGTGCGCGAGCACCGTCATGCCGCCGAGCGAAGCGCCGATGGTCGCCGCCAGCCGCTCGACGCCGAGCGCGTCGACCGCGGCCTGGCTCGCCCGCGCGATATCCTCGACCCGCAGCTCCGGGAACTGCGCGCCGTAGGCGCGACCGGTAGCGGGGTTGATGGAGCCGGGTCCGGTCGAGCCGAAGCAGCTGCCGAGCGAGTTGACTGAGATGACGTACCAGCGGTCGGTGTCGATGGCCCGGCCCGGGCCGATCATCGCCTCCCACCAGCCGGGCGACGGATCGCCGGCGTGCGAGTGCGCGTGCGCCGAGGCCGACAGGCCCGTGAACAGCAGGATCGCGTTGTCCCGCTGCGGCGCCAGCTGGCCATAGGTCTCCACGGCCACCTCGGCGCCGAGCAGCACGCCGCCCGCCTGCAGGCGGAACGGGCTCGGCAGCGCGATCCGGCGCGCGGCCGACGGGGCTTCGGGGGGAAAGGCGCTCATGGCAGGCATCTTCCCCCCATCGTCGGTCACCGGCCATACCGCCGCCAGAACAGTTCGTTATGGCCAAAGACCCAACCGGCTGCGCTCGCGCCCGGGGCCGGGCCTACACTGGCCGCCCTCTGCGGTTCCTACCTACGGGTACTGGCCATGGCCATCTACAACAACATCCTCGAAACCATCGGCCGTACGCCGATTGTGCGCATCAACCGGCTCGCGCCGAAGCACGTGACGATGTACGTCAAGGTCGAGTACTTCAACCCGGGCGGGTCGGTGAAGGACCGGCTCGCGATCGGCATCATCGAGGATGCCGAGCGACGCGGGCTCCTCAAGCCCGGCCAGACCATCGTCGAGGCCACCTCCGGCAACACCGGCATCGCGCTCGCGCTGGTCGCGGCCGCCAAGGGCTACCCGTTCGTGGCGGTCATGGTCGAGACGTTCTCGATCGAGCGCCGCAAGATCATGCGCGCGCTCGGCGCCAAGGTGATCCTGACGCCAGCAGCCGAGCGCGGAACCGGCATGGTGAAGAAGGCGCAGGAACTCGCCGACAAGCACGGCTGGTTCCTCGCGCGCCAGTTCGAGAACGAGGCCAACCCGGCGTACCACCGCCAGACGACGGGCCCCGAGATCCTGCTGGACTTCGCCGGCAAGCGCCTCGACTACTTCGTCGCCGGCTGGGGCACCGGCGGCACGATGACCGGCGCCGGCCAGGTGCTCAAGCGCGCGCGCCCGGACCTCAAGCGCGTCACCACCGAGCCTGCGTGCGCGCGCCTGCTCGCGGG
>JAFEDP010000245.1 GCA_018241545.1 Pseudomonadota bacterium | reverse complement strand
AGCCGGTCGCGCTGGCGGAAGTGCTGGTCAATGATGAAGCGGTTGGTGAGCCCGAGGCCGGGCGCGAGGCGCACGCTGCCGGAGATCACCGAGGAGCCCTCGTCGCCGAAGGCGATCATGTGCTCGGAGAGGATGCTGGCGCCGGCGCTGGTGCCGCCGACCGTGACGCCGTGCGCGTTGCGCACGCGGATCAGCTTCGCCACCGGCGTGCCGCCGAGCAGCGTCGATAGCCGGAGCTGGTTGCCGCCGGTGAAGAAGATGCCGGTCGCCTGCTCGAGCCGCTGCAGCCGCCCGGGCTCCTGGCAGTCGCGGCGCGTGTCGAAGTCCATGACGCCGACGCGCGCGGCGCCAATCGCCTTGAACAGGCGCTCGTAGCGCGGCCCGGTCTCGTTGAGGCGGCTCGCGGTCGGGATCACGACGATGTCGGCCTCGCGCCCGCCGGAGCAGTCGACGAAGCGCTCGAGGATGTGGCGGTCGTTCTCCTTGTTCTCGGCGCCGCCGATCGGGATGATCCAGCCACGCGTCTCGCCCTCGGGGACCTTGCTCGGCATCCGCTCGCGCTCCTGGCTACGGGGTTTCGAAGGGGCCGCGGCGCACGACCGCGCCGTCGCGCACGTGCAGCTCGCCGCGGACGATGACGCAGCGCGCGGAGCCCGCGGCGTCGAGCGCCACGAGGTCCGCGTCGGCGCCCACGGCGATCGCGCCCTTGGCGGCGAGCCGCAGCAGCCGCGCCGGGTTCGAGGTGAACGCGGGCAGCGCCTCGCTGAGCGCGACGCCGCCGGCCAGCGTCTCGGCGAGGGTCGCGAGCAGCGCGCCCGAGGAGCCGACGTCCATGCGGGTGACGCGCCCGTCGGCGTCGAAGCACGGCAGGCAGCCGCCGGCGTCCGAGCTCACGGTCACGTGACCGGGCGGCGCGCCGCTGCCGAGGTAGCGCGCGAGCGCCTCGGCCGCCGGGTACGCGTCCTCGTCGGCCGCCACCGGGAACGCGGTCAGGTCGATGGTGCAGCCCTGGCGCGCGAGCGCGACGGCCTCCTCGAACAGCGCGCGGCGGCGGTTGACATGGGTCGGGTGGAACACGCGCGCCGGCAGCTCGCTCGCGCAGAGCGCGGCGCGCACGAGCTCGAGGCCGCGCGGGCCGTCGCCGAGGTGCAGGTGCAGGACGCCGGCCTTGCCGGTCATGAGGCCGGCGACGTGCGCGTCGGCGGCCAGGCGCAGGATCTCCTCGAGCGTGGGCTGGCTCGAGCGGTGGTCGCTGAGCGCCACCTCGCCGATCCCGAGGAAGGGCTCGATCAGCACGAGGTCGCTGCGCACGCCGCCGGTCAGCGTCGCCGGCGGCAGGTGGTAGCCGCCCAGCCAGCCGTAGGCCGTGAGCCCTTCCTCGCGCAGCGCGTACAGCGTCGCGACGAGCTCGCGCGGACCGCGCGTGACGTCGTCCGTGCCGAGCAGCCCGACGACCGTCGTGACGCCGGCGGCCGTGAAGCGGCTCAACGGCACCGGTGGCACGCGGGTGCGAAATCCCGCCTCGCCGCCGCCGCCGGTCACGTGCACGTGCGCATCGACGAGGCCCGGGATCAGGCGCTGGCCGTCGAGGTCGAGCACCTCGCACACCGCCGCGAGCGCCGGCGGCAGCACCGGGCGCTGCGCGTCCGGCCCCATCCACAGGATGCGCCCGCCGCCGAGGAGCAGGCTCTGGCGCCCGAGGGCGCGCGGTGCGTAGACGTCGGCGTTCTGGATCAGCAGCATGTGTGCGCGCGCGGTCCTCCCGGGAGGATCATGCCCGAGTGCGGCCGCGAGCCCAAGATGACTCCGGCCGAAACACGCCGCGCGTCAGACGACGTGCGACCGGCGCCGGGCACGGCCCAGCGCGACGGCGCCGAATGCGACCAGCGACCAGGGATCGAGCGCCCCGCCGCCGCCACCGCCGCCGCCACTGCCACCGCCGCCGCTGCCGCTACCGCTACCGCTGCCACCGCCGGTTGTGGACGTCGCCGCGAAGCTCGCCCCGACGGAGGTCGCGCCGGTGATGGTCAGCGTGCAGGCGACGGCGCTGCCGCCGCAGGCGCCGCTCCAGCCGGCGAAGCGGCTGGTCGCGTCGGCCGCGGCGGTGAGCGTCACCGTGTGACCGCTCGGCACGGGATCGGTGCAGGTCGACGGGCACGCGAGCAGCCCGTCGCTCGAGGTCACGGTGCCGTGCCCGTTGCCGGACACCGTGACGTCGACGCGCGGATTGCCGGTGAAGGTGACGGTCACGGACTTGGAGGCATCGCTGTAGAGGTAGCAGGGGCTGAGCGTGCTGGTGCAATCGCCGCTGAACCCGGTCAGCGACCAGCCGCTCGCCGCGGAGGCATCGAGCTCGACGCTGACGCCCGGGTCGACCGGTACCGTGCAACTCGCGGTGCACTTCACCAAGGTCTGCACGCTCGTGGCGCCCATCGGCATCCAGACCACCTGGGCCCAGCCGTTGCCGACGAGCGTCAGCGCCACCGTCGGCTTCTTCGCCAGTGTCACCGTGATCGCGGTGTCCGCGGTCAGCGTCACCGTGCAGGTCGGCAGGTAGTTCAGGCAACCCGGCGCGCCCCAGTCGGCGACGTAGGTGTCGTTCGCCGGCGTCGCGCTCAGCGTGACCGCGGTCCCCGGCGCGAAGCCGGCGCTGCAGGTTGCGCCGCAGTCGATCCCCGCCGGGCTCGACGTGAGGCGCGCGCTGCCCGAGCCCCCGAAACCCACGGCGAGGCGCCAGTGGTCGACGAAGCTCGCGCCGACCGCCTTGGCGCCGTCCACGACCAGCGTGCAGGTCGGCGCCGTGCCCGCGCAATCGCCGCTCCAGCCCGCAAACGCCATGCCCGCGGCCGGCGCCGCAGTGAGCGTCACCGTCGAGCGCGCCGCGAAGGTCGCGGAACAGGCTCCCGGGCACGCGAGCCCGGACGGGCTCGAGGTGACCGTGCCGGTGCCACTGCCGGCGATCGTGATCGCGATCGGGCTCGCGAAGTCGGCGGCCACCGCGGTGTAGCGGGCGAGGCTCACCGTGCACGGATTGCCCTGCCCGGCGCAGGCACCGAGCCAGCCGCTGAAGACCGCGCCGGACGACGGCGAGGCGCTCAGCGACACCGACGTACCCTTCGGATAGAGGTGGATGCAGCTCGTCCCGCAGCGGAGCGCGCCGTCGGCGGAGGCGATGGTGCCGGCGCCATGGGCCTGCGCCGTGAGGTAGGCCTGGCTCGCGAGGTTCTTGCCGAGTTCGTAGTAGCCGCGGTGCTCCGGACCACCCATGTACTGGCCCCACTCGATCGGCCCGAACGGGCCGCTCGCCCCGAAATCGTAGGCGAACAGGCTGTCGCGCGTGCCGCCCTCCGGGGCCTTGGCGATCAGCAGCTGGTGGCGGCCGTCGCCGTCGAGGTCGGCAATGACCGGCGTGCCAGCGAGCAGCGTCGCGAGGATCGGCCGCGGAAAGCCGGGGCGCGTCTGGCCGTGCGCGTCGAGGACCTGGATCTGCGCGGGCGGCGCCGCGCCGCCGCTGGCGTACGTCGCGCTCATAAAGACGACTTCCGGCGCGCCGGAGCCAGTGACGTCGCCGACGGCGAGCGCGCCGAGCCAGGTGCCGGCCGGGAAGCTCACCGGCCAGCCGGGCACGAGCGTACCGTCGCCGTGCCAGGCGTACACCATGGGGCCGCTCGCGACGAGGATCTCCGGGATGCCGTCGCCATCGAGGTCGGCGAGCGCGATGCCGCTGCCGGAGTTGTCGCCGCCCGTCGGCAGCGACCGCAGCAGCCGGCCGCGGTTGTCCAGCACGTTGACGGTCAGGCTGCCGAAGCTGCCCTGCCAGACCGTGGTCGGCAGGACGATCTTGGGCGTGCCGTCGCCGGTCACGTCGCCGACCACGGGATACAGCAGCGTACCCGCCGAATTGTTCGGCGTAAGCGTCGGGAACCCCGCCAGCAGCCCCTGGACATTGGATGCGTAAACGTTGACGTTGTCGGCGACGACGAAGTCCGCGAGGCCGTCGGCGTCGAGGTCAGCCACCGCGACGGAGCCCGACACCAGGCTGGTGGCCGGCGCCATCACCGGGATCGTCAGCGTCGGACTGACCAGCGAGCCGTCGGCGTGCCGCGCCGGGTAGAGGATCACCTCGTCGCTGCCGTCGCCGTCGAGGTCGATCGTCGGCGCCGGGTACCAGACGTTGGCGGACACCTGCGGCCAGCCCGCGAGCGGCGCGCCGCTGCCGGAGTAGAGATTGACGCTGCTGTACTGGCCGGCGGCCACGACGAAATGGCCCGTCGGATCGGTGGGCAGCACGCCAATGGACGTCTCGACCGACTCCCACACCGCGTAGTTCGGCCAGCCGGGCACCGGCGTGCCATCGCCGCGAAACGCATACAGCGGCCCGACGCTGACGCCGGGCATCAACATCGAAGGGCGCGGGTCGCTGCCCAGCGTGCCGACCACGAGCGGTGCGACCGGCGCGGCCAGCATCCCGTTGACGTCCCACGTCTCGTCGGTGCGCGCCGGGAAGCCCGGGCGCAGCTGCGCGTCGACGTCGACCGTAAGCACGTCGCCAGCGCGCCCCGGGAATGTCAGCGTGTAGGTGCCGGCGGCGTGCGCGGTCCAGGTGCCGGCGTACAGGCCGTCGCCGGCGACCTCGTCGGTCCCGGTGCCGTCGTCGACCAGCGTCACCTGCTCGCCGGTCTCGGCGACCGTGACCACCACGGCGCCGTTCGGCAGGGCGCAGTTGATATTGATCGCCTCGAGCCGGAGCGTGCCGCCGACGGCGAGCGTGAAGCGCGCGTAGTTGCCCGGCCGCATGCGCGCCTCGACGATCGAGTTCTGGCAAGTCAGCGCCTTCTGCGCGTGGATGCGCCCGCCGGTCAGGGTCGGGATCGTGCCCTGCACCGGTGGCACGGTGCCGGCGAGCGCGAGGTTCCTGAGCGCGCGCCAGTCGCGGGTCG
>JAFEDP010000244.1 GCA_018241545.1 Pseudomonadota bacterium | reverse complement strand
GGCTGGCGCTGCTCGGCGAGAGCGAGATCCACTCCAGCCACGCCGACTGCGACCGCGTGCAGGACCCGTACGCGGTGCGCTGCCTGCCGCAGGTCGCGGGCGCCGCGTGGGACACGCTCGAGCACGCCGGCCGCGTGCTGGCCGCCGAGGTCAACGGCGTCTCCGACAACCCGCTGATCTTCGGCGACGACATCCTCTCGGGCGGCAACTTCCACGCCGCGCCGATCGGCCTGGTCGCCGACTTCCTCGCGATCGCGCTCGCCGACGTCGCCTCGATGGCCGAGCGGCGCATCGACCTGCTCGACCGGCGCATCAACCCGGCCCTCAACATGTTCCTGACGACCGAGCCCGGGGTCGAGTCGGGCTTCATGATGGCGCACGTGACCGCGGCGGCGCTCGCCTCCGAGAACAAGACGCTCGCCCACCCGGCCTCGGTGGACAGCATCCCGACCTCGGCCGGGCAGGAGGACCACGTCAGCATGGCGCCGTGGGCCGGCCACAAGCTCGGCCAGGTGTGCGACAACCTCGCGACGATCCTCGGCATCGAGCTGCTGGTGGCAGCACACGCGCTCGACTGCCAGCGGCCGCTCAGGACGACCGCGCCGCTCGAGCGGCTGCACGCGGCGCTGCGGGCCCGGGTGCCGTTCCAGCCGCGCGACCACCGCCTCGACGGCGACATCGCCGCCGCGACCGAGTTCGTCGCGAGCGGCGCCGTCCTGGCCGCGACGCGCGGCTGAGGCGCAGCGCAGCATTATGTCGCGTGCGCCGGCCGCAGCCGGCGGCGCGACGCGCCGGCACGTGCGCGGTACAATGATTGTGCGAGCGCGCACGCCAGGGGATGCCGCCCTTGCCGGGCGGTCGGCGCACACACAACACCCGCGCGCCTCGCGCGGAGTCGCATGCCGATCTATATCGATTCCAGCGGCGCCCTGCACCACGACCAGGAGCACAACTTCGCGCTGACGTGCCCGCACTGCGAGGTGCTCGCGCACCTGACGCCGGTGTCGGTGCCGGACTACGCCACCCTGGTCGCGTACAAGCCGAGCCACGTCGGCATCGTCTACCGCTGCGACGCGTGCAACGCGCCGCTGTTCCTCAAGTACCCGGTCAAGCTCTACACCGGCAGCCGCGTCGAGCTCGGCAGCAACTTCCAGGAGCTGGAGCGGGCGCGCGAGAAGTTCAGCTTCACCCACCTGCCCGAGGAGGCCGAGGCGCTGTTCCGCGAGGCGCTCGCCTGCCTCTCGGCGGGCTGCTACAACGCCTTCGGCTCGCTGTGCCGGCGCACCGCGCAGGCCGTGTTCGCCGACCTCGGCGAGAACGGCAAGCTCAAGCTGTTCGACCAGCTGGTCGAGGTGCGCGAGATGGCCGAGCTCGACCAGGACGCCTTCAACGTCGTGCGCAAGGTGCTGTTCGCGACCGACGCCGAGCCGCGGCCGAACATGCCGCAGCTCGACGCCGCCACCGCCGGCGTGCTGGTCGAGGTGCTCAAGGACCTGCTGTACCAGAGCTACGTGCGCAAGGGCCGCCTGCAGCAGGCGATGGCGATGCGGCGCTACTTCGCCGAGGAAGGCCGCGGCAAGGTGACGCCACTCAGCAAGGCGACGAGCTGAGCCGCGCTCAGCCGAGCGCGACGCGCGCGTTGCGGAACAGGCGCATCCAGCCGCCGTCGTCGCGCCAGGCGCGCGGCCGCCACGAGTTCTGCGCCGCGCGGTACACCCGCTCCGGGTGCGGCATCGTCAGCGTCACGCGCCCGTCGGCGCTCGTGATGCCGGCGATCGCCGCCGGCGAGCCGTTGGGGTTCGCCGGGTAGGTCGCGGCCGGCCGGCCACGGCCGTCGACGTAGCGGATCGCGACGCCCTGCCCCGCCACGAGCGCCTCGAGGTCGCCGGCGCGCGCGAAGCTGGCACGGCCCTCGCCGTGCGCGACCGCCACCGGCAGCACCGAGCCCGCCATGCCGGCGAGGAACGGCGAGCGCGACGGCAGCACCTCGACCAGCGACAGCCGGCCCTCGAACTGCTCGGAGCGGTTGCGCTTGAAGCGCGGCCAGTGCGCGCTGCCGGGGATCAGCTCGGCGAGCGCCGCGACCATCTGGCAGCCGTTGCAGACGCCGAGCGTGAGCGTGCCGGGCCGCTCGAAGAAGCGCACGAACTCCTCGCGCGCGCGCGCGTGGAACAGGATCGACTTGGCCCAGCCCTCGCCGGCGCCGAGCACGTCGCCGTAGGAGAAGCCGCCGCACGCGACCAGCACCTCGAAGCCGGCGAGCGTCACGCGCCCCTCGAGCACGTCGGTCATGTGCACGTCGACCGGCGCGAAGCCGGCGCGCGTGAACGCGGCGGCCATCTCGAGCTGGCTGTTGACGCCCTGCTCGCGCAGGATCGCGACCGGCGGGCGCGCGCCGCGCGCGACGTAGGGCGCGGCCACGTCGGCGTCGGGGTCGTAGCTGAGCCGCGCACCGAGGCCCGGGTCGTCGTAGTCCGCGAGCGCCGCGTATTCCTCGCGCGCGCACTGCGGGTCGTCGCGCAGCTCGCGCATCCGGAAGCTGGTCTCCGACCACGCGCGCTGCAGCTCCGCGAGCGGCTCGTCGAGCAGCACGCGGCCTGACGCGGCGACCCGCAGCCGGCGCCCCGGCGCCGGCGTGCCGATCACGCGGTGCAGCCCGCCGAGACCGTGGCGGTCGAGCAGCGCCGCGACGCGCTCCAGGTCGGCGCCGCGCACCTGCAGCACCGCGCCGAGCTCCTCGGCGCACAGCGCCGCGACCGGGTCGGCCACGGCGCCGAGCTCGACCTCGAGGCCGAGCCGGCCGGCGAAGGCCATCTCGGCGAGCGTGACCACGAGCCCGCCGTCGGAGCGGTCGTGGTAGGCGAGCACGAGGCCCTCGCGCGCCGCCTCGCGCACCGCGGCGAAGAAGCCCCTGAGGCGCGCCGGGTCGTCGAGGTCCGCCGGGTCGCCGCCGAGCACGCCGTAGACCTGCGCGAGGCACGAGCCGCCGGTGCGGTCGCGGCCGGCGCCGAGGTCGACGAGCACGAGCGCGGTCGGGCCCGCGTCGGCGACGAGCTCGGGCGTCAGCGTGCGCCGCGCATCGCCGACCGGCGCGAACGCCGACACGATCAGCGACACCGGCGCCCAGACCGAGCGCGCCACGCCCTGCTCCTGCCAGCCCGAGCGCATCGACAGCGAGTCCTTGCCGACCGGGATCGCGATCCCGAGCGCCGGGCACAGTTCCTCGCCGACGGCGCGCACGGTGTCGAACAGCACCGCGTCCTCGTGCGCATCGCCTGCGGCCGCCATCCAGTTGGCCGAGAGCTTGACGTCGCCGAGGGCGGCGACGTCGGCGGCGGCGATGTTGGTCAGCGCCTCGCCGACCGCGAGCCGCCCGCTCGCCGGCCCGTCGAGCAACGCCACCGGCGTGCGCTCGCCCATCGCCATCGCCTCGCCCGCGTGGGTCGTGTATCCGGCGAGCGTCACGGCGCAGTCGCTGACCGCGACCTGCCAGGGCCCGACCAGCGAGTCGCGGCTGATCATGCCGCCGACGCTGCGGTCACCGATCGTGATCAGGAAGGTCTTGTCGGCGACCGTCGGCAGGCGCAGCAGCCGGTAGAGCGCCTCGCGAAGGTCGATGGCGTCGGTCGCGAGCGGCTCGCGCGGCCGGCGCCAGCGCCGCGCGACGCGCGTCATGCGCGGCGGCTTGCCGAGCAGCACCTCGACCGGCAGCGCCACCGGCGTCGCGCCGGCCGGCGGATCGACGACCTTGAGCTCGCCGTCGTCGGTGAGCTCGCCGATCACCGCGAACGGGCAGCGCTCGCGCGCGCACAGCTCGGCGAACAGCGCCACGCGCCCGGGCGGCAGCACCAGCACGTAGCGCTCCTGCGCCTCGTTGCACCACAGCTCGAGCGGCGACAGGCCGGGCTCGGCGCTCGGGATCGCGCGCAGGTCGATGCGCCCGCCGCGCGCGCTGTGCGCCACCGCCTCGGGCACGGCGTTGGACAGCCCGCCGGCACCGACGTCGTGGATCAGCAGGATCGGATTGTCGTCGCCGAGCGCGACGCAGCGCTCGATGACCTCCTGCGCGCGCCGCTGCATCTCCGGGTTGCCGCGCTGCACCGAGGCGAAGTCGAGGTCGGCGGCGCTCGCGCCGCTGCCGACCGACGAGGCGGCGCCGCCGCCGAGGCCGATCAGCATCGCCGGCCCGCCGAGCACGACGATCTTCGCGCCCGGCGGCAGGTCGGCCTTCTCGACGTGGCGGCGGCGGATGTTGCCGAGTCCGCCGGCGATCATGATCGGCTTGTGGTAGCCGCGCGTGACGCCCGGCGGGTCGCCGGCGACGCGCTGCTCGAAGGTGCGGAAGTAGCCGTTGATGCCCGGGCGGCCGAACTCGTTGTTGAAGGCGCAGGCGCCGAGCGGGCCCTCGAGCATGATCTCGAGCGCCGAGGCGATGCGCGGCGACTTCGACTCGGGGCCCTCCCACGGCTGCACGAAGCCGGGGATGCGCAGGTTCGAGACCGTGAACCCGGTCAGGCCGGCCTTGGGCTTGGCGCCGCGGCCGGTCGCGCCCTCGTCGCGGATCTCCCCGCCCGAGCCCGTGGCGGCGCCCGGGAACGGCGAGATCGCGGTCGGGTGGTTGTGGGTCTCGACCTTCATCAGGATGTCGATGGGCTCGCGCTCGTAGGCGTAGGCGCCGCCGCGCGGCGCGGCGTACAGGCGCTCGGCGACGCTGCCCTCGATGACCGCGGCGTTGTCGCGATAGGCGGACAGCACGCCCGCGGGACTGCGCGCGTGGGTGTTGCGGATCATCGCGAACAGCGACTTCGGCTGCGGCTCGCCGTCGACGACCCAGTCGGCGTTGAAGATCTTGTGGCGGCAGTGCTCGGAATTCGCCTGCGCGAACATCATCAGCTCGACGTCGGTCGGGTCGCGGCCGAGCCGCGCGTACGCCGCGCACAGGTAGTCGATCTCGTCCGGCGACAGCGCGAGCCCGAGGCGCGCGTCGGC
>JAFEDP010000243.1 GCA_018241545.1 Pseudomonadota bacterium | reverse complement strand
CGCGGCGGCGGCGCCGAGGGCGACGCCGGGTCGTGCTTCGCCTACCAGCTGCGGCGCTGCCGGGGTGCGTGCGTCGGCGAGGAGCCCGCCGCCCGCCACGACGCACGCGTGCGCCTGGCGCTCGCCGCCACGCGCCTGCGGCCATGGCCGTTCCGCGGCCGGGTGCTGGTCGCCGAGCGCGACTGGCGCGGCGAGGAGCAGTTGCACGTGCTCGAGCGCTGGCGCTACCTCGGCACCGTGCGCGAGGCCGACGCCGCCGATGGCCTCGCGGCCGACGCGGTGCCGTTCGATCCGGACATCTACCGCATCCTGAAGCGCTTCCTCGCCGCGCCGGCGGGAGCGCGGATCATCGAGCTCGGCTGATGCCGGACTTCATCGCGCTGGCGCCGCTCGGCACCGCCGACCTGCTCGCGGCGGAACTCGTCGCGATGGGCGTCGCCGGTGGCCGCGAGCGCGCCTGGGGCGTCACCTTCAGCGGCTCGCTGGCGGATGCCTACCGAGTCTGCCTGTGGTCGCGGGTCGCGAGCCGCGTGCTGCTGCGCCTCGGCTCCGCGCCGGCCGCGACGCCGGAGGCCCTGTACACCGGGGCGCGTGGGATCGACTGGTCGCAGCACGTCGCCGCCGACGCGACGCTCGCCGTCGACTTCGATGCCACCCGCTCCGCGATCACGCACACGCGCTACGGGGCGCTGAAGGTCAAGGACGCGATCGTCGACCAGCTGCGGGAGCTGCGCGGTTCGCGCCCGAACGTCGCGACCGAGCGGCCGGACGTGCGCGTCAACGTGCGCGTGGTCGCGGACGAGGCCGTGTTCGCGATCGACCTCGCCGGCGAGAGCCTGCACCGTCGCGGCTGGCGCGGAGCCGGCGTCGCCGCCCCCCTCAAGGAGAACCTGGCCGCGGCGCTGCTGCTGCGTTGCGGCTGGCCGGCGGTCGCCGCGGCCGGCGGTGCCTTCGTCGACCCGATGTGCGGCTCGGGGACGCTGCCGATCGAGGCGGCGACGATGGCGGCCGACATCGCGCCGGGGCTCGGGCGCGAGTACTTCGGGTTCCTCGGCTGGTCCGGCCACGACGCCGCGGCGTGGGAGTCGCTGCGCGCCGAGGCGCAGGCGCGGCGTGCCGCCGCGCCGCTGCCCGTCGGGCGGGTCTTCGGCAGCGACCAGGACGGGCGGGCCATCGAGTTGGCGCGCGCCGCCGCGGTCCGCGCCGGCGTCGATCCGCTCGTGACCCTGGAGCGGCGCACGCTCGCGGAGCTGCGCGCTCCCGGCCCGTCAGGGCTCGTGCTCGTCAACCCGCCGTACGGCGAGCGGCTGGGCGAGGCCGAGGCGCTCAAGCCCCTGTACGCGCAGCTGGGCACGGTGCTGCGCGAGCGCTTCGACGGCTGGCAGGCCGGCGTGTTCACCGGCAATCCGGCGCTCGGGCGCGAACTCGGGCTCGAGGCGCGCCGTCGCCACCGGATGTTCAACGGCCCGATCGAGGCGCAGCTGCTGCGCTTCGAGGTCGGCGCGCCGCACTACTCGCGCGAGTACCGACCCGGGCGGCTGCCGCCCGTCGATCCGTCGCGGCGCGAGGCGCCGGGCGCGCAGATGTTCGCCAACCGGCTGCGCAAGAACCTCGAGGCCCGGGGCCGCTGGGCGCAGCGCGAGGGGATCCGCTGCTACCGGGTCTATGACGCCGACATGCCGGAATACGCCTTCGCCGTGGACCTCTATGGCAATGGCCTGCAGTACGCCTACGTGCAGGAGTACGCGGCGCCGCCGACCGTGCCCGAGGAGCGGGTGCGCTCGCGCCGGGCCGAGGTGGTCGCCGTGCTGCCCCAGGTGCTCGGCCTGGACGACGCGCAGATCTGGTTCCGCACGCGCCGGCGCCAGCGCGGGGCGGCGCAGTACAACAAGGTGGCCGCCGAGCAGGCGTTCCACGAGGTCGCGGAGGGCGGCCTCAAGTTCCTCGTCAATTTCGACGACTACCTCGACACCGGGCTGTTCCTCGACCACCGGCCGGTCCGGTCGCGACTGCGCGAGCTCGCGGCGGGGCGCCGCTTCCTGAACCTGTTCGGCTACACGGGATCCGCGACCGTATACGCGGCCGCCGGCGGTGCGCAGTCGACCACCACGGTCGACCTGTCGCGTACCTACCTCGACTGGGCGCGCCGCAACCTCGAGCTCAACGGCTTTCGCGGCCGCGAGCACGTGCTCGTGCAGGCCGACGTCATCGACTGGCTCGAGCGGGCACCAGCCGGCGGCTGGGACCTCGTCTTCCTCGATCCGCCGACGTTCTCGAACTCCAAGCGCATGACCGGGACGCTCGACGTGCAGCGCGACCACGTCGCGCTGCTGCGGGCCGCGGCGCGCGTGCTCGCTCCCGGCGGGCTGCTGGTGTTCTCGACGAACTACTCGCGCTTCGCGCTCGATCCGGCCGCGCTGCCGGAGTTGCAGGTCGAGGACATCTCGCGCGCGACGATCCCGAAGGATTTCGAGCGCAGCCCCCGGATCCACCGCTGCTTCCTGGTGCGCCGCGTCGCCCCGGCGACTTAGGGCCGGCTGTTTTCGCGGCTGTCAAGAGCGCCGTTTAAGATATTGTGAGTTTCGCCGCCGCCGCCGTCCGGGGCGGTCGCGGACGGGGTCCGGCCGCCAAGCCCGGCTCGTGCGGCGCAAAAACACGGAAAAATCGCCCTCTGAGCCCCGATTCCGTCCAGTCCGCAGGCGACGTTCGGACCTCCGCTATGGTTAAATCTGGACGTCGCCCGGCCGGGCTCGTCCGGCAGGCGTTAAATATAATTAACATGCGCGCGCGCAAACCCGTCATCGGCGTCCCAGCCGACCGCCGCCTGCTCGGCAGTCACTGGTTCCACTGCGTCGGCGAGAAGTACCTCGCCGCCATCGCCGATGCATCCGGGGCGCTGCCGCTGGTCGTGCCGGCGTTCGGCGATCGGCTCGAGCTCGAGGTGCTGCTCGAGCGCTGCGACGGCGTGCTGCTCACCGGCAGCCCGTCCAACGTCGAGCCGCACCACTACGACGGTCCGCCGAGCGCGCCGGGCACCTGGCACGACCCGGAGCGCGATGCGACGACCCTGCCGCTGATCCCGCGCACGGTGGCGGCCGGCCTGCCGCTGCTCGCGATCTGCCGCGGCTTCCAGGAGCTGAACGTGGCCTACGGCGGCACGCTGCACCAGCGGCTGCACGAGGTCCCCGGCCACCTGGTGCACAAGGAAGACGAGAGCCAGCCGCTCGAGGTCCAGTACGGCCCGGCCCATGACCTGTATCTCGCGCCTGGCGGGCTGCTGGCGCGCATCGGCGGCCAGGAGCGCATCCGGGTCAACTCGCTGCATTCGCAGGGCATCGACCGGCTCGGCGAGGGACTCGTGGTCGAGGGCCGCGCCCCCGACGGCGTCATCGAGGCGGTCCGGGTCGCGGACGCGCCCGGCTTTGCGGTGGCGGTGCAGTGGCACCCCGAGTGGCAGGTGCTGAAGAACGATTTCTCCCGGGCCCTGTTCGCCGCGTTCGGCGACGCGGCGCGGGCCCACGCGCGCGGCGCGGCCGCGGCGAACGCTGGCAGGTGATGCATGAGCACGAGCCCGATCCGACAGTTCTGCAAGGACCACGGCATCTCCGAGGTCGAGGCGATCATCCCCGACCTCGCGGGTGTGGCGCGCGGCAAGGTCGTGCCCGCCGAGAAGTACATCGAGGAGGAGGGCATGCGCCTGCCCGAGTCGATCTTCCTGCAGACGGTCACCGGCGAGTACCCGGAGGACGAGAGCGCGATCAGCCCGTCGGAGATCGACATCGTGCTGAAGGCCGATCCGAGCACGATCCGGGTCGTACCTTGGGCGGCCGAGCCGACCGCGCAGGTGATCCACGACTGCTTCTACGGCGACGGCCGGCCGGTGACGATGTCGCCGCGCTACGTGCTGCGGCGCGTGCTCGACCTGTACGCGAGCCACGGCTGGGAGGCGGTGATCGCGCCTGAGCTCGAGTTCTTCCTGGTCGAGCCCAACATCGACTCCGACTACCCGCTCAAGCCGCCGGTGGGCCGCTCGGGCCGCCCGGAGATCGGTCGCCAGAGCTACTCGATCGCCGCCGTGAACGAGTTCGACCCGCTGTTCGACGACGTCTATGCGTTCTGCGAGGCGCAGGAGATCGCCATCGACACGCTGATCCACGAGGCGGGCGCCGCGCAGATGGAGATCAACCTGCTGCACGGCGAGCCCCTCAGCCTCGCCGACCAGGCGTTCATGTTCAAGCGCACGGCGCGCGAGGCGGCGCTCAGGCACAAGATGTACGCGACGTTCATGGCCAAGCCGCACGCCAAGGAGCCGGGCAGCGCCATGCACCTGCACCAGAGCGTCGTCGACGCCAAGACGCGGCAGAACGTGTTCTCGTCCGCGGACGGCACGCCGACGTCGCTGTTCTTCTCGCACATCGCCGGCCTGCAGCGATACCTGCCGGCCGCGATGTCGCTGTTCGCCCCGAACGTCAACAGCTACCGGCGCACGACGCCGCACAACTCGGCGCCGATCAACGTGCACTGGGGCTACGACAACCGTACCGCGGGCCTGCGCGTGCCGATGTCCTCGCCGGTGGCGCGCCGCGTCGAGAACCGCTGCGGCGGCGCCGACGCCAATCCCTACCTGGCGATGGCCGCATCGCTGGCCTGCGGCTACCTCGGCATGGTCGAGGGCCTGAAGCCGACCGAGCCGATCACGGGCAGCGCCTACGACCTGCCGTTCCAGTTGCCGCGCACGCTGGCCGAGGCGCTGCGCCTGCTGCGCGAGTGCCGACCGCTCGTGGACGTGTTCGGCGAGCGCTTCGTGGCGGCGTACTCGGCGGTCAAGGAGAGCGAGCACGAGGCCTTCCTGCAGGTGATCTCCGCGTGGGAACGCGAGCACCTGCTGCTGAACGTCTGACCCCGATGGCGCGCGCGCACGAGCGTCCGTGGCGCCTGCGGCTCGCCGCCGGGCTGCTGGCGCTGGCCGCGGCGGGGTGCGGCGGCCCGCCGCC
>JAFEDP010000242.1 GCA_018241545.1 Pseudomonadota bacterium | reverse complement strand
CGGGCCGCGTCAGCGCGGCGGACCCGGCTCACGCACTGGCTCGCGGCGGCGGTCGTGGTGCAGGCGGTCGGCATCGGCGTGCTGGGCGCCACGGTCCTGAACCGAGGTCCGGCGGTGCGCCCGGCCGGTGGCTTCGAGACGCTGAGCGCGCCCGCTGGCACTACGCCGGCGCCGTCGCTGCGCGTGGTGTTTGCCGCCACGATGACCGTCGGTGAGCTGAAGACGCTGCTGACTTCCGAGCATCTCGTCATCGTCGCGGGTCCGTCCGATGCCGGTGTCTTCAGCCTCGGGCCGTCGCAGCCGACGGGCGCGGCACCGTCGCTGGACGCGTCGCTGGCAACGCTGCGCGCGAACCCACACGTGCTGTTCGCGGAGCCGATTGCGGCGAGCGGAGCGCAGCGACCGTGACGCGGGCCGCGCTCGCGCTGCTCGTCGTGCTGCTCGCCGGCTGCGCCACGCAGCCGGTGCTGCCGCGCAGCGCGACGCTGCCGGAGGCGGCACGGTCGCGGCCAGCGGAGTACCTGGTCGTGACCATCCGCAACCCGGTCGTGCCGGTGCCGTCGCATGCCGCGTCGACGCCGCGCGGCTACGACGGCGGCGGGCCCTACATCGCCGGTTCCTCGGCGCTCGCGTACAGCAGGTCACTCGCCAGCGACTACGGCCTGACGCCCGTCTCGAGCTGGCCGATCGCGCTGCTCGGCGTCCACTGCCTGGTGTACGGCGTGCCGGCCGGGGCCGATGCACACCGGCTCGCGGCGACGCTGCGCCGCGACACGCGTGTCGAGTCCGTGCAGCCCCTGCAGGCGTTCGTGACCGAGGCAGCCACCTACAACGACCCGTATGCGCAGCTGCAGCAGAACGTGCGGCAGATGTCCATCCCGGCGGCGCACGCAGTGACCCGTGGTGGCGGCGTGCGCGTGGCGATCGTCGACACCGGAGCGGACGTCGACCATCCCGACCTGCGGCCGCACGCGGCGCGCGGCCGGAACTTCGTCGACGGCGACGAGGCCCAGTTCCGGGCGGACCCGCACGGTACGGCCGTCGCGGGCGTCATCGGGGCCGTGCCAAACAACGGCCTCGGCATCGTCGGCATTGCGCCGGACGTCGAGCTGCTCATTTACAAGGCCTGCTGGCGGGTCGCCGGCGGCGCGTCGAGTTGCAACACGTTCACGCTGGCTCAGGCCATCGCGGCGGCAATCGACGCGCACGCCGACATTGTGAATCTGAGCCTTGCGGGCCCGAGTGACCCGCTGCTGACGCGACTGGTGCGGCGGGGCATCGAGGCCGGCGTGATCTTCGTGGGCGCGATGCCCCGCGATGGACTTCCCCACGGATTCCCTGCCGACGTCGACGGGGTGATCGTGGCCGACGCCGTCGAGGCGGCACGGCTCACGCCCGGCGTCGTGCGTGCACCCGGGCGCGACGTGCTGTCGCTGGCGCCGGATGGGCACTACGACTTCTACTCCGGCAGCTCGCTGGCCGCCGCCGAGGTCTCCGGCCTGATTGCGCTCCTCAAGTCCGCACGCCCGCGCCTGACGGCGCGCGAGGCGCAGTCGCTGCTGTCCGAGCGCACACCGGCGGATGTTCCCGACGCCTGCCACGCGCTCAGCGCCCTGAACAGCCGGGCGCATTGCCCCGATCCGGTCAACCACGCGAGCGCGAGCGCCGCCAACCGGACGTAGCGACCAACGCTTCTCCCCGCTCGCCGATTGAACCGGCAATCCCCCCCGCGGCACACACCCAGGGGGATGGCTCGGCGTGCACGCGCCGGGCTCGCAGGCACACGGGGAGGGGGCATGGCATCCAGTGGAGAATTCGGCGGCATGACGGCAGCCCGGGCGGGCTGGCTGGACGGCCTTCGCGGGGAGTGGCTGAGGGTCTGGCGGCACCGCGCCACCGCGCGCGCGGTCAGCCGCGAGTCGATGCGCATCTACCACGAGGTGGTGGCCGCGCGCCCAGAGCTCGCGGGCGTACTGCGCTACCAGGAGGTCGTCGCGCGCCAGGCCGGGGTGGACGAGCGGGAGGCGCGCGCGATCGTCGACCGCGCCGAAGACAGCTTCGCCAGCTGGCCCGTGGGACGCGCCGTCACGTTCCGCGACGTCGTGCAGTACCTCGTCGTGCGCCGCTGCCTCGACGGCGAGCCGGGCGGCGCCGGTATCCGCTCGCGCCTGGTGGCGATCATCGCCGACGAGGTCCCGGGCGACCTCTAGCGCTGCCGGCGGTCGGCGCCGGCGACGGGCGCCATGCGACCGCGTGGCGTGGCCGGAGCGTGAACTACGTCGGGTCGCGCCGGTCAACGGAACCGTCATCCTCGCGTTGACCGATCGCAGCAGATTGGCGAGGGCGCGACGTGGGCCAGTGGGCGGTGCGGCACCGGCATGCCCGGCGCAACAGATGGGGCGCGGGCGCGATGCTGGCCATGATCGCGGCCGGCTGCGCGCCAGCCGCGCGCGCGGCGGCGATCGATGCCGTCAATCGCGGGCGGGCGCAGGCCTGCGGTCCGGCATTCGCCGCGCTCACCGAGACCCGCGAGCTCGATGCGGTGGCGCGTGCCGTGGCTGCCGGCCGGACGCTGCACCAGGCGCTCGGCATGCTGCCGGTCCGGCCGCAGTACGCCGCCGAGATTAGCCTCGCGGGATCACTCGACGAACGCAGCCTCGCGACGACGCTTGCGCGCCGCCCGTGCGGCGACCTCGGCCGGCACGAGCTGCGCGAGGCCGGCATCGCGCGCTCGGGCGGCGTGCTCTATGTCGTCGCCGTGGCGCCCCTGCCGGTGCCGGCGGCCGCAGACGCGCGCCGCGTGGCGCGCGAGGTACTCGACCGCGTCAACGCCGCGCGCTCCGCCGGCCGGCGCTGCGGCTCGGTCCATTACCCGGCGGCGCCGCCGCTGGCCCTGTCCGAGGCGTTGTCGCGCATCGCGGCCGGCCACTCGGCGGCGATGGGCGCGCGCGACGACCTCGAGCACGAGGACCCTGATGGCAGCACCCCTGCCGACCGCGTGCGGCGCGGCGGCTACGCGGCGCGCCTGGTTGGCGAGAACATTGCCTCCGGTGCGCCGACGGCCGCCGAGGTCGTGCAGGGATGGCTCGCAAGCCCCGGGCACTGCGCCAACATCATGGACCGGCGGTTCAGCGAGATGGGGATCGCCTTCCGGGTGGCGCCGCGCTCGCGGGGCGCGATCTACTGGACCCAGCTGCTGGCGGCGCCCCGCGTCTGACCGTCTCCGGCGCGGCGCGCCGCCAGCGGGCGCTATACTGAGTCCGCCCGAAGGACGACCGCGACCCGCGTCTGCGGGTCGAGCAGGAGCCGCAGTGCCCAGTTTCGGTCCGCGCCGGCCGCGATCCGCGAGTCATGCCGCGCGCGTCGGCGCGCTGTCCTGCCTCCTGGCGCTCGTGCCGGCGAGCGGCCGCGCCGACGAGCCGCCACCCGCCGCACCGCCGGCGGACGTCAGCGGGCAGGTCCCGGACGTCGTGGTCGAGGCACCGGAGCCGCGCTACGTGGCGCCGACGCGCCGCGACAAGATCGGGCGGATCTGGGCGCCCGTGCTCATCAATGACAAGGGTCCGTTCCGGCTGGTACTCGACACCGGCGCCACCAATTCCGCCGTGACGGCCGCCGTCGCGGCCACGCTCGGCCTGACGCCGACCAACGAACACAGCGTGATGCTGCGCGGTGTCACCGGCTCGCGGCAGGTGCCGACGATCTCGATCGACAGCCTGGTCGTCGGCGACCTGGAGCTGCGGTCCAAGCGCCTGCCGATCGTCGTCGACGCGCTCGGCGGCGCCGAGGGCGTGCTCGGCACCGAGGGGCTGCAGGACAAGCGCATCTACATCGACTTCCGCCACGACAAGATCACGATATTCCGCTCTCACCAGCAGCGACCGCCGCCCGGGTTCGTGGTCATCCCGGTGCACATCGAGAATGGGCTGCTGCTGATCGCCGACATCCGGGTCGGAACGGTCCGGGCGAAGGCGATCATCGATACCGGCGGTCAGGCGACGCTCGCGAACGTGCCGATGCGCGAGGCGCTGGAGAAGCGCCTGCGCGCCGAGGACATCAAGGCCGACGAGGTCACGGGCGCGACGCTGGACGTTCAGCTCGGCGACCGCGTCGCGATGCCGCCGATCAGGATCGGCGAGCTCACGATACGTGGTGCCAACATCACGGTGGGCGACATGTTCATCTTCCAGCACTGGAAGATGACCAAGGAGCCGGCGCTGCTGATCGGCATGGACGTGCTCGGGCTGCTCGACACGATGATCATCGACTACCGGCGCCACGAGCTGCAGGTGCTGCAGCGGGGCGCCGGGAGCGGCTGAGGCCGCTCAGCGCGCGCCGGCCGCCTGGCGTTCGGCGTCGAGCAGCGCGCGCTTGCGCTCGACGCCCCAGCGGTAGCCGCCCAGGGCGCCATCGGCGCGCAGCACGCGGTGGCACGGCACCAGCACCGCGATCCGGTTGGCGGCGCAAGCCGAGGCCGCGGCCCGGACGGCGCGCGGCGAGCCGACGCCGCGCGCGACCTCCGCATAGCTGGCCACCTGTCCGGACGGGATGCCGAGCAGGAATCGCCACACGCGGATCTGGAACGCCGTACCGCGCAGGTCGAGCGGAACATCCGGCCGCGGTCCGTGGCCCGCGACGTGCGCCTCGAAGGCGCGCACCCAGGCATCGAGCTGCGGCGACTCCGCCATTGCCGAGGCGGCCAGCGTCGCCCGCGGAAACTCCGCGGCGAGCGCCTCGCGCAGTGCGCGCTCGCTGGCGCCGAACTGCGCGAAGCACACGCCCCGGGTCGTCGCCGCCATCATCAGCGGCCCGAGCGCCGTCGCGCGGCACGCGTAGCTGATGGTCTCGCCGGCGCCGCCGGCACGATAGGCCGAGGGCGTCATGCCGAGGTGGCGCGCCGCCTCCCCGTAGACGCGGCTGGTCGACGAGAACCCGGCCGCGACGATGGCATCGAGCACGGGTGCGCCGCCACGCAGCCCCGCCTTGAGGCGGGCCAGCCG
>JAFEDP010000241.1 GCA_018241545.1 Pseudomonadota bacterium | reverse complement strand
GGCCTCGGTGCTCGGCACGCTCAAGGCGCTGGCGCTCCTCGACGCGCCGCTCAATGTCGTCGGCATCGTGCCGGCCTGCGAGAACATGCCGAGCGGACGCGCGACCAAGCCGGGCGACATCGTGCGGTCGATGTCCGGGCAGACCATCGAGATCCTCAACACCGACGCCGAGGGCCGGCTGATCCTGTGCGACGCGCTGACCTACAGCCGGCGCTTCCGGCCGGCGGCGGTGATCGACATCGCGACCCTCACCGGCGCGTGCGTGATCGCGCTCGGCCAGCACATGAGCGCGGTCATGAGCAATGACGAGGGCCTCGCGGCGGGCCTGCTGGCGGCCGGCCAGCGCGCCGCCGATCCGTGCTGGCGCATGCCGCTGGCGGACGAATACCAGGAGCAGCTCAAGAGCAACTTCGCGGACTTCGCCAACGTCGGCGGCCGGGAGGGTGGCGCGGTCACCGCGGCCTGCTTCCTGTGGAAGTTCGTCGACGGGCTCAAGTGGGCGCACCTCGACATCGCCGGAACGGCGTACCTGTCCGGTGCCCAGAAGGGCAGCACCGGCCGGCCGGTGCCGCTGCTCGTGGATTACCTGCTGTCGCAGGCCTGATGGCGCCGCGCATCGACTTCTACGTGCTGGAAGGCGCCGACGACCGCGCGCGTCTGGTCTACGCCTGCCGCCTCATCGAGAAGGCCTACCTGCAGCAGCTGACGGTGTGCGTCCAGCTCGACTCGCCGGCCGAGGTCGAGGCCTTCGACGCGCTGCTGTGGACCTTCGCCGACCGCGCCTTCGTGCCGCACGAGGCGGCCGGCCCCGAGGTCCGGCCCGGACCGCCGCCGGCGCCGCCGGTCGTGATCGGCTGCGGCCAGCCCGTCGCCGCCGACCTGCTCGTCAACCTGGCCGCCGAGCCGCCCGAGCAGTACGCCGGCTACGCGCGCGTCGCCGAGTTCGTCGACGCCGAGCCCGGTCGGCGCGAGGCGGGGCGCCGGCGCTTCGCCCACTACCGCGCCGCCGGCCACCTCCCCGAGACCCACCGCGTCAACGCCTGAGCACCATGGACAAGACCTATTCGCCGCGCGACATCGAGCAGCGCCTGTACCAGCGCTGGGAGGACGACGGCCGCTTCCGGCCCCGCGGCACCGGCACGCCCTACGCGATCGTCATCCCGCCGCCGAATGTCACCGGCACGCTGCACATGGGGCATGCGTTCCAGGACACGATCATGGACGCGCTGACGCGCTACCACCGGATGCGCGGCGACGACACGCTCTGGCAGCCCGGCACCGACCATGCCGGCATCGCCACGCAGATGGTCGTCGAGCGGCAGCTCAACGCCGAGGGCCGGACCCGGCACGACCTCGGGCGCGAGGCCTTCATCGATCGCGTCTGGCGCTGGAAGGAGGAGTCCGGCGGCACGATCGCGCGCCAGATGCGCCGCCTCGGCGCCAGCGTCGACTGGTCGCGCGACCGCTTCACGATGGACGCCGGCCTGTCGCAGGCGGTGACCGAGACCTTCGTGCGGCTGCACGAGGAAGGCCTGATCTACCGCGGCAAGCGCCTGGTCAACTGGGACCCGGTGCTGCACACGGCGCTGTCCGACCTCGAGGTCCTGTCGCAGGAGGAGAGCGGCCACCTGTGGCACCTGCGCTACCCGCTCGCCGACGGCAGCGGCCACCTCACGGTCGCCACCACGCGGCCGGAGACGATGCTGGGCGACACCGCGGTCGCCGTGCATCCGGAGGACGAGCGCTACCGCGCGCTCGTCGGCCGCCGCGTGCGCCTGCCGCTCGCCGACCGCGAGATCCCGATCGTCGCCGACGAGTTCGTCGATCGCGCCTTCGGCAGCGGCTGCGTGAAGATCACGCCTGCCCACGACTTCAACGACTACGAGCTCGGCCAGCGGCACGGGCTGCCGCTGATCAACCTGTTCGACGCGAGCGCCGTGCTGACCGACGCCGCGCCCCCCGCGTACCGTGGCCTCGACCGCTTCGAGGCGCGCCGGCGCGTGGTCGCCGACCTGGAGTCCCTCGGCCTCGTCGAGAAGATCGAGCCGCACACGCTGATGGTGCCGCGCGGCGACCGCAGCAACGCCGTAATCGAGCCGTGGCTCACCGACCAGTGGTACGTGCGCATCGCGCCGCTCGCGGCGCCGGCGATCGCGGCCGTCGAGAGCGGGCGCATCCGCTTCGTGCCGGAGAACTGGGACCGGACCTACTTCGAGTGGATGCGCAACATCAAGGACTGGTGCATCAGCCGCCAGCTGTGGTGGGGCCACCGGATCCCGGCCTGGTACGCCGCCGACGGCAGCGTCTACGTCGGCCGCAGCGAGGCCGAGGTGCGGGCCCGCCACGGGCTGCCCGCGGGGCTCGCGCTGCGGCAGGACGAGGACGTGCTGGACACGTGGTTCTCGTCGGCGCTGTGGCCGTTCTCGACGCTCGGCTGGCCGGAGCGCACCCCGGAGCTCGCCAAGTTCTACCCGACCGCCGTGCTGGTCACGGGCTTCGACATCATCTTCTTCTGGGTCGCCCGGATGATCATGATGGGGCTCAAGTTCATGGGCGAGGTGCCGTTCCGCGAGGTCTACGTGCACGGCCTCATCCGCGACGCGGAAGGCCAGAAGATGTCGAAGTCGAAGGGCAACGTGCTCGATCCCCTCGACCTGATCGACGGCATCGACCTCGAGTCGCTGGTGCAGAAGCGCACCGCGGGGCTGATGCAGCCGCACCTGGCCAAGGGCATCGAGAAGGCGACGCGCAAGCAGTTCCCGGACGGTATCGCCCCCTACGGCACCGACGCGCTGCGCTTCACCTTCGCCTCGCTGGCGACGCTGTCGCGGGACATCCGTTTCGACGTCGGCCGCATCGAGGGCTACCGCAACTTCTGCAACAAGCTGTGGAACGCGGCGCGCTTCGTGCTGCTGTCGGTCGAGGGCCAGGACCTCGGGCCCGGCGAGGAGCAGCCGTCGCTGGCCGACCGCTGGATCCGCTCGCGGCTCGCGGCGACGCTGCAGGCCACGCGCGCCGGCTTCGAGGCCTACCGCTTCGACCTGGCGGCGCAGGCGCTCTACGAGTTCACCTGGTACGAGTTCTGCGACTGGTATCTCGAGCTCAGCAAGGCGGTGCTGCAGTCCGACGCCGCCGGGGCGGCCGAGCGCCGCGCCACGCGGCGCACGCTCGTCGGCACGCTCGAGGCGCTGCTGCGCGCGCTGCATCCGCTGATGCCGTTCATCACCGAGGAGATCTGGCAGCGGGTCGGCCCGCTCGCGGGCCGCGAGGGCTCGACCGTGATGCTGCAGCCGTGGCCCGAGGCGGTCGCCGGCGAGCGCGATGCCGCGGTCGAGGCCGAGATGCGCTGGGTCATGGACTTCGTGCTCGCGGTGCGCCAGATCCGCGGCGAGATGGACATCGCCCCGTCGCGGCGCTTCGACGTGCTGCTGGCGCAGGCCTCGCCGACCGACCTCGAGCGGCTCGCGCGCGGCCGGCACTGGCTCGAGCGCCTCGCCAACCTCGGCGCGCTGCGCCCGCTCGCCGCCGGCGAGCCGGAGCCGGAGGCGGCCGTCGCGCTGCTCGGCGAGCTGCGCATCCTGGTGCCGATGGCGGGGCTCATCGACGCGGCCGCCGAGGCCGCGCGCCTCGAGAAGCGCATCGGCAAGCTGCGCCAGGACCTCGCCCGGACCGAGGCCAAGCTCGCCAACGCCAGCTTCGTGGCCAACGCGCCCGCGGCGGTCGTGGAGCAGGAGCGCACGCGCGTCGCGGAGTTCGGCCGCGAGCTCGCCGGGCTGGAGGCGCAGCTCGCGCGCGTGCGCCGCCTGCAGCCGGCGCCATGAGCGGCGCCGCCGAGGCGCGTCGCGCGCTCGAGCCCGTGATCGCGGCGCTCGGCGGCATCGTGCTCGGCAAGGAGCGCCAGATCCGCCTCGCGCTCGCGTGCCTGCTGGCGCGCGGCCACCTGCTGATCGAGGACCTGCCGGGCGTCGGCAAGACCACCCTCGCGCAGGCGCTGGCGCGCGTGCTCGGCCTCAGCTACCAGCGCGTGCAGTTCACCAGCGACCTGCTGCCGGCGGACGTCATCGGCGTGTCGGTGTTCGACCGCGACAGCGGCCGGTTCGAGTTCCGCCGCGGCCCGGTGTTCGCGCAGCTGCTGCTCGCCGATGAGGTCAATCGCGCGACGCCGAAGGCGCAAAGCGCGCTGCTCGAGGCCATGGAGGAGCGCCAGGTCACGGTCGACGGCCACACGCACCGGCTGCCCGAGCCGTTCTTCGTCGTGGCGACCGAGAACCCGAGCTACCAGCTCGGCACCTATCCGCTGCCGGAGTCGCAGCTCGACCGGTTCCTGATGCGCATCGAGCTCGGCTACCCGGAGCCCACGCTCGAGCGCGAGCTGCTGCGCGGCCGCGACCGCCGCGAGCTGCTGGCGGGGCTCGCGCCGCTGCTCGATGCGCCGGCGCTCGTGGCGCTGCAGGCGCAGGTGCCCGCGGTGCACGCCGCCGAGCCGCTGCTCGACTACGTGCAGGCGCTCGTGCGCCATACGCGCGAGTCCGGCCACTTCGAGGCCGGCCTGTCGCCGCGCGCGGCGATCGCGTTGCTGCGCGCCAGCCAGGCCTGGGCGCTGCTGCACGGCCGGCCCGGGGTCGTGCCCGAGGACGTACAGGCGGTGGCGCGCGCGGTCGCCGGACACCGGCTCGAGCTGCGCAGCGCCGTGGACGGCTCGCGCGCGGCCGACCTCGACCGGCTGCTGCTCGAGGCGGTCGCGGTACCCTGAGCACCCCAGTGGCAGGCGCCAGCGGCGGGCTGGGCGGTTGGCTGCGGCGCCGGCGACGAGCGGCCGGCGAGCGCATCGCCGCCTGGTCGCGCCGCCGCCACGGCCCTGACCGCGGCGTCGTCACGGTCACGCGCCGCCGCGTCTACATCCTGCCAACCGGACTCGGCCTCGCGTACGCAGCGATGCTGTTCGCGATGCTGCTGGCCGGACTCAACTACGGCAACAACCTCGCGCTGGGCCTCACGTTC
>JAFEDP010000240.1 GCA_018241545.1 Pseudomonadota bacterium | reverse complement strand
CGACACCGAGGGACTCGCGCTGGGCACGCGCCGGGGCGGGGAGCGGCTGCGGCTCGACCCGGACGGGCCGTCCCGGCCGCTCAAGGACTGGCTGCGGGAGGCGCGCCTGCCGCCCTGGGCCCGCGCCCGCGCGCTGCTGGTGCGCGAGCGCGGCGCGCTGGTCGCGGTGGTGCTGCCGCACGCCACCTGGATCGCCGCCGAGCGGCGCTCGCTGCCGGACTGCCCGGGGCTCGTGCTCGAGTGGCAGGGCGCGCCGGAGGAGCTGCAGCCGGCGGGTTTCGTTGAGCGGCCGGCCCGATTCCGATAAACTGGCGTCCCGTCGCACAAGGGCCTTGCCGAGGCCCTTTTTTAGTTGGTCAGCATCGTGACGGGAGCCCCCATGACACGCTTCGTGTTCGTCACCGGTGGTGTCGTGTCCTCGCTCGGCAAGGGCATCGCGTCCGCCTCGCTCGGCGCCATCCTCGAGGCGCGCGGCCTCAGGGTCAGCCTCGTCAAGCTCGACCCGTACATCAACGTCGACCCCGGGACCATGAGCCCGTTCCAGCACGGCGAGGTGTTCGTCACCACCGACGGCGCCGAGACCGACCTCGACCTCGGCCACTACGAGCGCTACGTGCGCTACACGGCGACGCGCAACTCGAACTTCACCACCGGCCGCATCTACGAGCGCGTGATCGCCAAGGAGCGGCGCGGCGACTACCTCGGCGCGACGGTGCAGGTGATCCCGCACATCACCGACGAGATCAAGCGCTGCATCAAGCTCGGCGCCGGCGACGCCGACGTGTGCATGGTGGAGATCGGCGGCACCGTGGGCGACATCGAGTCCTTGCCGTTCCTCGAGGCGATCCGCCAGATGGGCGTCGAGCTCGGCCGCAACAACGTCGCCTTCATGCACCTGACGCTGGTGCCGGTCGTCGGGGGCGGGGAGATCAAGACCAAGCCCACGCAGCACTCGGTCAAGGAGCTGCGCGGCATCGGCATCCAGCCGGACGTGCTGCTGTGCCGCTGCCGCGACGCGCTGCCGGACGAGCAGCGCCGCAAGATCGCACTGTTCACCAACGTCGAGGAGCGGGCCGTGATCTCGGCGGTCGACGCCGACGACATCTACAAGATCCCGATGCTGCTGCACGAGCAGGGCCTCGACGACATCATCGTCGACAAGCTGCGCCTCAACGCGCAGCCGAGCGACCTGCCGGAATGGCGCGCGGTGATCGGCGCCAAGGCGGCGAGCGAGGCGACCGTCAACATCGCGATGGTCGGCAAGTACGTGCAGATCCGCGACTCGTACATCTCGCTCAACGAGGCCCTGACCCACGCCGGGCTCAAGACCCGCACGCGCGTCAAGGTCCACTACGTCGAGTCGACCGACATCGAGAAGACCGGCACCGGCTGCCTCGCCGGCATGGACGCGATCCTGGTGCCCGGCGGCTTCGGCGAGCGCGGCATCGAGGGCAAGATCCAGGCGGTGCGCTACGCGCGCGAGCACAAGGTGCCGTACCTCGGCATCTGCCTCGGCATGCAGGTCGCCTGCATCGAGTTCGCGCGCGACGTGCTCGGCCTCGAGGGCGCCAACTCCACCGAGTTCAACCGCGCGACCCCGGACCCGGTGATTGCGCTGATCACCGAGTGGCGCGACGCGACCGGCGAGACGCGCCAGCGCGACGAGCGCTCCGACCTCGGCGGCACGATGCGCCTCGGCGCGCAGGCCTCGCGCATCGAGGCCGGCAGCCTCGCGCACTCGGTCTACGGCAAGGACGTGATCGGCGAGCGCCACCGCCACCGCTTCGAGTTCAACAACCACTACCTCGACCGCATGCGCGCCGCCGGCCTGCGCTTCTCGGCGTTCTCCGACGACGGCCTGGTCGAGATCATCGAGCTGCCCGCCCATCCGTGGTTCGTGGCGGTGCAGTTCCACCCGGAGTTCACTTCGACACCGCGCGACGGCCACCCGCTGTTCTCGGGCTTCGTGCGGGCCGCGCGCCAGCACGCCGCGCAGCAGCTGCCGCAGGCGGCGAGCGCCTGAGCGTGCGCCTGCTCGACTTCGAGGTCGGCCCGCGCCAGCCGCTGTTCCTGATCGCGGGCCCGTGCGTGGTCGAGAGCGAGGCGCTGCAGCTCGAGGTCGCCGGCCGCCTCAAGGAGATCACGGCGCGGCTTGGCGTGCCGTTCGTGTTCAAGTCCTCCTACGACAAGGCCAACCGCTCCTCGGCCCGGAGCTACCGCGGCCCGGGGCTCGAGGCCGGCCTCAAGGTGCTGGCCGAGGTCCGACGCCAGATCGGCGTGCCGGTGCTCACCGACGTGCACGAGGACACCCCGTTCGACGAGGTCGCCGCGGTCGTCGACATGCTGCAGACGCCGGCGTTCCTGTGCCGGCAGACCAACTTCATCCTCAAGGCCTGCTCGCAGGGCCGTCCGGTCAACATCAAGAAGGGCCAGTTCCTGTCGCCGTGGGAGATGCAGAACGTGGTCGACAAGGCCCGCTCGACCGGCAACCCGGCGGTGCTGGTCTGCGAGCGCGGCTTCAGCTTCGGCTACAACAACCTGGTGGCGGACATGCGTTCGCTGGCCGTGATGCGCGCGACCGGCTGCCCGGTGGTGTTCGACGCGACGCACTCGGTGCAGCTGCCGGGCGGGCAGGGCAGCGCCTCCGGCGGGCAGCGCGAGTTCGTGCCGGTGCTGGCGCGGGCGGCGGTCGCCGCCGGCGTCGCCGGGCTCTTCATGGAGACGCACCCGGACCCGGCCCGGGCGCTGTCGGACGGACCGAACGCCTGGCCGCTCGGGCGCATGGAGTCGCTGCTGGCGACGCTCGTGGAACTCGACCGCACGGCGAAGCGCGCGCCGTACGAGGAAGACCTACTCGACGCGCAGGAGCGAAGCACCCGATGAGCGCCATCGTCGACATCCGCGGCCGCGAGATCATCGACTCGCGCGGCAATCCCACCGTCGAGGCGGACGTGGTCCTCGCCTCCGGCGCGACCGGCCGCGCCGCCGTGCCCTCCGGCGCCTCGACCGGCAGCCGCGAGGCGGTGGAGCTGCGCGACGGCGACCCCAAGCGCTACCTCGGCAAGGGCGTCACGCGCGCGGTCGGCCACGTCAACGGCGAGCTCAAGCGCCTGCTGACCGGCCACGAGGCCGCCGACCAGGAGGGCCTCGACCGGCGCATGATCGAGCTCGACGGCACCGAGTCGAAGTCGCGGCTCGGCGCCAACGCGATCCTCGCCGTCTCGCTCGCCGCGGCGCACGCGAGCGCCCGCGAGCAGGGCCTGCCGCTGTGGCGGCGCCTCGCGACACCCGGCGTCGCGCCGGTGCTGCCGGTGCCGATGATGAACATCATCAACGGCGGGGCGCACGCCAACAACAGTCTCGACGTGCAGGAATTCATGATCCTGCCGGTCGGCGCGCCGACGCTGGCCGAGGCGGTGCGCTGCGGCGCCGAGGTGTTCCACTCGCTCAAGAAGCTCCTCAACGGCATGGGCCAGTCGACCGCGGTCGGCGACGAGGGCGGCTTCGCCCCGGACCTGCCCTCGAACGCGGCGGCCCTCGAGACCATCCTCGAGGCCGTCACCAAGGCCGGCTACGCGCCGCGCCGCGACGTGTGGCTCGGCCTCGACGTCGCGAGCTCCGAGCTCTACCAGGACGGGTTCTACAGCCTCGCGAGCGAGAACCTGACCTTCGACTCGGAGAGCTTCGCCGCCTACCTCGCCAAGCTCGCCGCCGACTACCCGATCATCACGATCGAGGACGGCATGGCCGAGGGCGACTGGGCCGGCTGGGGCCACCTGACCCGCATGCTCGGCGAGCGCGTGCAGATCGTCGGCGACGACCTGTTCGTGACCAACACCAAGATCCTGGCCGAGGGCATCCAGAAGGGCATCGCCAACGCGATCCTGATCAAGCCCAACCAGATCGGCACGCTGACCGAGACCCTGGCGGCGATCCGCATGGCGACCGACGCGAAGTACGCGGCCGTGGTCTCGCACCGCTCCGGGGAGACCGAGGACGCGACCATCGCCGACATCGCGGTCGCGACCACCGCCTCGCAGATCAAGACCGGGTCGATGTCGCGCTCGGACCGCATCGCCAAGTACAACCAGCTGCTGCGCATCGAGGCCGAGCTCGGCGCCGCCGCGCGCTACGCCGGGCGCGCGGCGTTCCCGGTGCCGGTGCCGGCCGCTTGAGCGCGGCCGGGGTTCGCAAGGGCGCGCCGGCGTGTTAACTTATTGAACTCATGAGGCTCTTTGCCGCCGCCCTGCTGCTCGTGCTGCTGGCGCTCCAGTACCGGCTGTGGGTCTCCGACGACGGCGTGCGCTCGGTGATGGGCCTCAAGCGCAGCGTCGCCGCGCAGCGCGCCGAGAACGAGACGCTGACCCGGCGCAACGGCCAGCTGGCCGCCGAGGTCAAGGACCTCAAGGAGGGCCTCGCGGCCCTCGAGGAACGCGCCCGCAACGACCTCGGCATGATCGGCGCCAACGAGACGTTCTTCCAGGTCGTCGACGCCGACGCGCGCGCCCCCGTCCCGTCGCCGCCGCCGGCCCGCGACGCCCGGCCGCCGCTGCAGCGCATCTCGCACTAGCGGCGCGGCGCCGGGTGGAACCGCTGCGCTACTGGCTCGTCATGCCCGCGGCCGGCGTGGGCCAGCGCATGGGCGAGGGACTCCCCAAGCAGTACCTGACGCTCGCCGGGCGGCCGCTCATCGAGCACGCGCTCGCCCCGTTCCTCGCCGATCCCGCCTGCCGCGGCGCGGTGGTCGCGATCGCGCCCGGCGATGCGACCTTCGCGACCCTCGCCGTCGCGCGCGACGCTCGCGTCGTCACGGTCACCGGCGGGGCGCAGCGGCGCGACTCGGTGGCCGCCGGGCTCGCCTGGCTCGAGCGCCACGCGGGCGAGGACGACCCGTGGGTGCTGGTGCACGACGCGGCACGGCCGTGCCTGCCGGCCGCGGACCTCGCGCGGCTGCTCGCCGCGCTGCCGGGCGCGCCGGAGGGGGCGCTGCTCGGGCTGCGGGTCGCCGACACCGTCAA
>JAFEDP010000023.1 GCA_018241545.1 Pseudomonadota bacterium | reverse complement strand
TAGTCGATCGAGTCGCCCGGGCAGCGCGCGAAGGCCTCGGCGTCGAGGCGCGTGAAGTCGAGGTCGCGCTTGGCGCCGGCGAGGGCGGCCTCGCAGGCTGCGAGCATCGCCGGGGCGAGCCGGCCGAGCTCCTCGAGGTAGCGGCGCGCGCCGAGCAGGAACATACCGCTGTTCCACAGGTAGTCGCCGCCGGCGAGGTACTCGCGGGCGCGCGCCGCGTCCGGCTTCTCGACGAACTGCGCGATCGGGTAGGCGGGCCCGGCGCCCGCGCCGCGGCGGATGTAGCCGTAGCCGGTCTCGGGCTTGGTCGGCACGACGCCGAAGGTCACGAGCTGGCCCGCGCGGGCCGCGGCGAGGCCGGCGCGCACCGCCGCGTGGAACGCCGGCACGTCCCGGAGCAGGTGGTCGGCCGGCATCACGAGCAGCAGTGGCTCATCGCCCGGCGCCGCGCCGGCGAGCGCGGTGAGCGCCGCGAGCGCCACGGCCGGCGCGGTGTTGCGCCCGACCGGCTCGAGCACGATCGCGGCGGGCGCCACGCCGAGCTGGCGCAGCTGTTCGGCCACCATGAAGCGGTGGTGCTCGTTGCACACGACGATCGGGCCGGCGTCGGTCAGGCCCGCGAGGCGCGCGGCGGTGTCCTGCAGCATCGTGCGCTCGCCCACGAGCGGCAGCAGCTGCTTGGGGTACAGCTCGCGCGACAGCGGCCACAGGCGCGTGCCGGAGCCGCCGGACAGGATCACGGGAATCAGCATCGGCGGTGCCTCGAGCAGGGAGCGGGTCAGTCCGCCGGCGTCGGCACCCGGGCGCCACGCCCGATGCCGTAGTAAGTGAAGCCGAAGCGGCTCATCAGCTGGGGATCATAGAGGTTGCGGCCGTCGAAGATCACGGGCTCGGCGAGCGCGGCCCTGATGCCGTCGAAGTCCGGGCTGCGGAACTCCTGCCACTCGGTGACGATGGCGAGCGCGTCGGCGCCCGCGAGCGCCGCCTCCATGCTCTCGCACAGCACGAGGTCGGAGCGCGCGCCGAACACGCGGCGGGCCTCGTTCATGGCGACCGGGTCGTAGGCGCGCACGCGCGCGCCCTCCTCCCACAGCGCCTCGAGCAGCACGCGGCTCGGCGCCTCGCGCATGTCGTCGGTGTTGGGCTTGAAGGCGAGCCCCCAGACGGCGATCGTGCGCCCGGCGATGCGCCCGCCGAAGTGCGCCAGGATCTTCTCGTGCAGCACGCGCTTCTGGCGCGCATTGACCGCCTCGACCGCGTCGAGGATCGACGACTCGTAGCCGACGGCGCGCGCCGAGCGCTCGAGCGCCTGGACGTCCTTGGGGAAGCACGAGCCGCCGTAGCCGACGCCCGGGTAGATGAACGAGTAGCCGATGCGCGGGTCCGAGCCGATGCCGAGGCGGACCTTCTCGACGTCCGCGCCGAGCCGCTCGGCCAGGTTCGCCATCTCGTTCATGAACGAGATCTTGGTCGCGAGCATCGCGTTGGCGGCGTACTTGGTCAGCTCCGCGGAGCGGATGTCCATGACGATCAGGCGGTCGTGGTTGCGGGTGAACGGCTCGTAGAGCGCGCGCATGAGCTCGGTGGTGCGCGGGTTGTCGGTGCCGATGATGATGCGGTCGGGTTTCATGAAGTCGTTGATCGCCGCGCCTTCCTTCAGGAACTCGGGGTTCGACACCACGTCGAACTCGACCGCCGCGCCGCGCGCGCGCAGGGTGTCCACGAGCGCCGCGCGCACCTTGTCGGCGGTGCCGGTCGGCACCGTGGACTTGGTGATCACGACCTTGTAGTCGGTCATGTGGCGGGCGATCGTGCTCGCCACCTCGAGCACGTACTTGAGGTCGGCCGAGCCGTCCTCGTCCGGCGGCGTGCCGACCGCGATCATCTGGAACAGGCCATGCGCGACGCCCTCGGCGGCATCGAGCGTGAAGCGCAGGCGGCCCTTGGCCTGGTTGCGCGTGATCATCTCGTCGAGGCCCGGCTCGTGGATCGGCACCTCACCGCGGCTCAGCATCTCGACCTTGCGCGGATCGACGTCGACGCAGACGACGTGATTGCCGGCCTCGGCCAGGCAGGCGCCGGTCACGAGCCCGACGTAACCTGAGCCAAAAATCGTGATCTTCACTGCAGGGCCTTGTTCTAGATGGAAAAATTGAGCCGCGAAGGGTACGCGTTCGCCCCCCGCCCGTAAAGCGCGGGCATCCCGGATCCGGCTGCGCCACGCGTGCCGCCCACCGCCGGAGCCTCGGCGCGCGGCGGGTCGGCCGATCGGCCACCGCCTGCAGACTTTGCCTCAGGATAGCGACGCAAGTGTCTGTTGTTCATTGGCTTGTGTGCCCATCGGTGGCCGCGGCCCCGGACTGCGAGGCGAGTAGCCGCTCCGGGCGCACACGCCTCCCCTCAAGGTCGACCTCGCCGAGCCCGAGGAACGCGCCACCCGGCCCGTAGAGCCGGACACGCCGTCCCGGCGGCGCGGCCGCCGCGACCGGCTGGCCGCGGCACAGGGCCGTGGTGGCGGCGGCGTCCAGGCACACCGCCGGCCAGTCCTCGAGCGCCGCATCCATCGGTACGAGCAGCGCATCGAGCGCGCCAGGCTGGCCGGCGAGCGCCTCGAGTTCGGCGAGCGTGTGCGCCCGACGCCCGGCGAAGGCACCGCCGACCGCTGTGCGGCGCAGCGCCGCGAGGTGGCCGACGGTGCCGAGGGCCCGGGCGAGGTCCTCGCCGAGCGTGCGCACGTACGTGCCCTTCGAGCAGGTGACCTCGAAGGTCAGTGCCGGCGGCGCGAGCGCGAGCAGGTTGAGCGACTCGATGCGGATCGGCCGGGGCGCACGCTCGACCTCGAGGCCGCGGCGCGCGAGCGCGTAGAGCGCCTCGCCGTCGCGCTTGAGGGCCGAGTACATCGGCGGCACCTGCTCGGTCGTGCCGAGGAAGCGCGCCAGCACCGCGCCGACCGCGGCTGCGGTGAGCGGCGGCACCGGTGCCTCCTCCGCCACCGCGCCCTCGCGGTCGCCGGTGGTGGTGCGCTGCCCGAGCTTGAGCGTCGCCTGGTAGGTCTTGTCGGCCTCGAGCAGGAGACCCGCCACCTTGGTCGCCTCGCCGAAGCACAGCGGCAGCACGCCGCTCGCGAGCGGGTCGAGGCTGCCGGTGTGGCCGGCCTTGCGGGCACGGTAGAGGCGCCGTACGCGTTGCAGGGCCTGGTTGGAGGACAGACCCTCGGGCTTGTCGAGCAGCAGGATGCCGTCCACCGTCCGCCACTCGGTCCGCGGGCGGGCGGGACCGCTCATGGCGGCGGCGGGTCCCCGTCGGCGCCGCCTTCCGCCTCCTCCGCGGGCGCGGCGCGCGCCGTATCGCTCGCGACCGCGGCGCTGATCAGCGCCGACAGCCGCGCGGCGCGGTCGACCGTCTCGTCAGCCAGGAAGCGCAGCTCCGGCACCTGGCGCATGCGCAGCTGCTTCTTGAGCTGCACGCGCAGGAACCCGGCCGCCGAACCGAGCGCGCGCGCCACCTCCGCTGCCGGGCGGCGCGCGTCGAACGGCACGAAGTAGACCTTGGCGTGCGACAGGTCCTTGCTGAGCTCGACCGCGGTGATCGTCACGGGACCTACGCGCGGATCCTTGACCTCCCGCAGCAAGAGCTCGGCGAGCAGACGGTGGATCTGCTCCTCGACGCGCTCGCTGCGGTGAAAGTCGCGCGGCACGTCACAGCGAGCGCGTCACCGTGACGCGCTCGTAGCACTCGATCTGGTCGCCGGCGCGCACGTCGTTGTAGTCCTTGACCGCGATGCCGCACTCGGTGCCCGCGCGCACCTCCGCCACGTCGTCCTTGAAGCGGCGCAACGACTCGAGCGCGCCCTCGAAGATCACGACGTTGTCGCGCAGCACGCGGATCGGGTTGTTGCGCTTGACGTAGCCCTCGGTCACGAGGCAGCCCGCCACCTGGCCGAACTTGCTCGAGCGGAACACCTCGCGCACCTGCGCCAGGCCGACGATCTGGTCGCGGACCTCCGGCGCCAGCATGCCCGAGAGCGCGCTGCGGACGTCGTCGATGGCCTCGTAGATGATGCTGTAGTAGCGGATGTCGATGCCGTTGTCCTTGATCGCGGTGCGTGCCGCCGCGTCGGCGCGCACGTTGAAGGCGATGATGCGCGCCTTCGAGGCCACCGCGAGCATGACGTCCGACTCGGTGATGCCACCGACGCCGGAGGACACCACCTTGACCGCGACCTCGCCGGTCGAGAGCTTGGTGAGCGCGTCCCTGAGCGCCTCGGCCGAACCCTGCACGTCGGCCTTGATGACCAGCTGCACGGTCTGGGCCTTGCCCTCCTCGAGCTGCTGGAACACGTCCTCGAGCTTCTGGGTCCGGCTCGCGAGCTTGACGTCGCGGAACTTGCCCTGGCGGTACAGCGCGACCTCGCGCGCCTTGCGCTCGCTCTCGACGACCAGCAGCTCGTCGCCCGCGTTCGGCGCGCCGGACAGTCCCAGCACCTGGACCGGGATCGAGGGGCCGGCGCTGTCGACCGCGGCGCCGGTCTCGTCGAACATCGCGCGCACGCGCCCGAACTCCTGGCCCGCCAGCAGCGGGTCGCCGGAGCGCAGCAGGCCGCGCTTGACGAGCACGGTCGCGACCGCGCCGCGGCCCTTCTCGACGCTCGCCTCGAGCACGACGCCCGCGGCGGGGCCGTCGGCGGGCGCCTTGAGCTCGAGCACCTCGGCCTGCAGCGCCAGCGTCTCGAGCAGCTGCTCCACGCCCTGGCCGGTGCGTGCCGAGACGGGGACGAACATCACGTCGCCGCCGTACTCCTCGGGGATCACGCCCTTCTGCACCAGCTCGCTCTTGACGCGGTCCGGCTCGGCCTCGGGCTTGTCGATCTTGTTGAGCGCGACGACGATCGGCACCTCGGCCGCGCGCGCGTGCTCGATCGCCTCGACCGTCTGCGGCATGACACCGTCGTCGGCGGCGACCACCAGCACCACGATGTCGGTGACTTGCGCCCCGCGCGCGCGCATCGAGGTGAACGCCGCGTGGCCCGGCGTGTCGATGAACGTGATGATGCCGCGCGGCGTCGTCACGTGGTACGCGCCGATGTGCTGGGTGATGCCGCCGGCCTCGCCGGCCGCGACCTTGGTGCGGCGGATGTAGTCGAGCAGCGAGGTCTTGCCGTGGTCGACGTGGCCCATGATGGTCACGACCGGCGGGCGCACCGTCGCCTCGGCACCCTCGGCGACCTCGACCTGCAGGTCCTCCTCCATCGCATTCTCGCGGATCGGCTTGGCGGTGTGGCCCATCTCCTCGGTGACCAGCACCGCGGTGTCCTGGTCGAGCGGCTGGTTGATGGTGGCCATCACGCCCATGTTCATGAGCGCCTTGATGACCTCGCTGCCCTTGACCGCCATCTTGGCGGCGAGCTCGGCGACGGTGATCGTCTCCGGGATCGACACCTCGCGCTTCATCGGCGCGGTCGGCATCTCGAAGCCGTGGCGGCCTTCCGCCGGGGCGCTGACGCCGCGCCGGCCGCGCACGGGCTTCTTCTTCTTGTAGCGCGAGCTGACGTCGGTGGAGACGTGCAGCTCGGTGCGGCCGTAGCGGGTCTCGCGGGCCTCGGGCTCGGCACGCACCGGGCGCTCGGCGGCCTTGCGGGCGCGCTCGGCCTCCTCGCGCTCGCGCTGCTCGGCCTGGCGACGCGCCTCCTCCTCGGCGGCGCGGCGCGCGTCCTCCTCGCGCTTGCGGTTCTCCTCGTCGGTGCGGCGCTTGGCCTCCTCGGCCTCCTTGCGCTTCTGCTCCTCCTCGAGCGCGCGCCGCGCGGCCTCCTCGGCCTCGCGCTGGCGGTCCGCCTCCTCCTGGGCGAGGCGCGCCTGCTCCTCGAGCACGCCGCGGTTGATGTAGGTCTTCTTGGAGCGCACCTCGACGCTGACGGTGCGCGCGCGCCCCTGCGCCGCGCTGACCTTGATCTCGCTCTGCGTCTTGCGCTTGAGCGTGATCTTGCGCGGGCCGGCGGCGGCCGCCTCCTCGCTGCGGCCGTGGGCCTGGCGCAGGTGCGAGAGCAGCTCGGTCTTGGCCTCGTCGCTGATGCGGTCGTCGGCGCCGGCCACGCGGATGCCGGCCTCGTCGAGCTGCTTGAGCAGCTTGTCGACGGGGACCTTCAGCACCTCGGCGAACTGGGCAACGGTGACGTCGGACATGCGGGGCGCCTCCTCAGTTTGACGCCGCGCCGTCGGCGAACCAGTGCGCCCGGGCTGCCATGATCAGCTGCCCGGCACGGGCGTTGTCGAGGGCCTCGATACCCTCCAGATCCTCGATCGACTGTTCGGCGAGGTCCTCGCGCGTGCGGATGCCGCGCGCCGCCAGCGTCTTGGCGAGAGACTCGTCCATGCCCTCGAGCGACAGCAGGTCCTCCGATGGCGCGCCGCCCTCGGCGGCCTCCTCGCTCGCGATCGCCTGCGTCAGCAGCACGTCGCGGGCCCGGTTGCGCAGCTCGCGCACGATCTCGTCGTCGAACTCCTCGACGGCGAGCAGCTCGTTGGTCGGCACGTAGGCGATCTCCTCGATCGTCGAGAAGCCCTCCTGGACCAGGATGGTCGCGACGTCCTCGTCGACGTCGAGCGCTTTCATGAACATGTCCCGGAGCTGCGTGGTCTCGGCCTCGCTCTTCTCCTCGGCGGCCTGCTCGCTCATGATGTTGAGCTTCCAGCCGGTCAGCTCCGAGGCCAGGCGGATGTTCTGGCCGCCGCGGCCGATCGCCTGCGACAGCTTCTCCTCCGCGACCGCGATGTCCATGCTGTGCTGGTCCTCGTCGACGACGATCGAGGTGACCTCGGCAGGCTGCATCGCGTTGATCACGAACTGGGCCGGGTTGTCCTCGAACGGGATGATGTCGACGCGCTCGCCGGCGATCTCGTTGGAGACCGCCTGTACTCGGCTGCCGCGCATGCCGACGCAGGCGCCGACCGGGTCGATGCGCGGGTCGAGGCTGCGCACGGCGATCTTGGCGCGCGCGCCCGGGTCGCGCGCGGCGCCCAGGATCTGGATCAGCCCCTGGCCGACCTCCGGCACCTCGAGCTTGAACAGCTCGATCAGGAACTCCGGGGCGGTGCGCGACAGGAACAGCTGCGGGCCGCGCGGCTCGGAGCGCACCTCCTTGAGGAAGGCCTTGATGCGGTCTTGGGTGCGGATCGGCTCGCGCGGGATCAGGTTCTCGCGCGGGACGAAGCCCTCGGCGTTCTGGCCGAGGTCGACATAGACGCCATTGCGGTCAACGCGCTTGACGATGCCCGACACCAGCGTGCCGACGCGGTCCTGGTAGGCGTCGACCACCTGCGCGCGCTCGGCCTCGCGCACCTTCTGCACGATGACCTGCTTGGCGGTCTGCGCGTCGATGCGGCCGAAGGTCTCCGCCGGCAGCGGCACTTCGACGAAGCCGCCGATCTCGGCGGCGGCATCGACGTCGCGCGCGTCCTCGAGCCTGAGCTCGCGCTCCGGGAACTCGAGCTCCCGCGAGTCGTCGGCGAACACCTTCCAGCGGCGGAAGACCTCGTAGTCACCGTTCTTGCGGTTGATCGCGACGCGCGCGTCCATGTCCTCACCGAGGCGCTTGCGGGTCGCCGACGCGAGCGCCGCCTCGAGGGCCTCGAAGATGATCTCCTTGTCGATGCTCTTCTCGTTCGCGACGCTCTCGACCGCGTCGACGATCTCTTTCAGCGTGGTCCGCACCATGTCTCGTCACTCCCGCCCTGTGCCGTACTCCGGCACGAGTCGCGCCGTCTTGATCTCCGCAAACCCGAGCTCGACCGCCTGGCCGTCGACCTCTAGCGTCACCCCCGTCTCGCCCACGGCCGCGAGCCGGCCGGTCCAGCGGCGCCGTCCGGCGCGCGGCAGCAGGCTCTCGACCCGCACGCGACTGCCGGCGAAGCGCCGGAAGTGCGCCGGCGCCGTCAGCGGCCGGTCGAGGCCCGGCGACGACACCTCGAGCGTGTACTCGCCCGGGATCGGGTCGGCGGCGTCGAGCGCAGCGCTGACGCGGCGGCTCACCGCCTCGCAGTCCTCGACCCTCACCCCTTCGGCCACGCCCTCGGCGCAGTCGATATAGAGCCTGAGCAGCCCGCCGCCGCGGTGCGGGTGGAACTCGAGCTCGACGAGTTCGAAGCCAAGCGCCGACACCTCGGGCTCCAGGAGCCTACGCAGCGCGTCGCGCATTGACCCTTCCCGGCCCCGCGGGGGCCCCCAGCCTCTCGCAAAGTCCACTCGGCCCAAAAAATGGGCCAAAAAAATGGGCCCTCGGCCCGCTCTCAGGGGTCGCCCGGCACTTCGTGCCCCGACCCAAACGAAAAAGCCCCCTCGGGGGCTCTTCCAAATCACCGGTGCCGCTCCGCCAGAGCCGGCCCGTCCGAGCCCCGAAGTATACGTCAGTCGGATCGCCCGGGAAAGCGCCGGGTCAGGGCCCGGCCAGGGCCGCCGCGGTCGGGAACCGGAAGCGGATGTCGACCGGGACGTCGCTGAGCGTCCCGATCAGCCGCGCGGCCTCCGGCCGCAGCGCGGAGCGCGCCGCCATCCAGGCCTCGGCGCGCGCGTGGTCGCCGAGGGCCTCGAGCGTCAGCAGCTCGCGTGCGAGCCCCTCCACGGCCGCGCGCACGCGCCGGAAATCCACGGCGAAGCGGCCGTCGGCGGCCACGCGGACGCCGCCATGCTCGAGCAGGTAGTTGAGCTGCAGCAGCATGCCGCGCGCGTGGGCGTCGGTCGTGCCGAAGCGCAGCGTGCGGAACATCGAGGCGAGGTAGGTCACGTAGAAGGCCTGCTCCTCGGACCGCGGCAGCACGCCACGGTCGACGAGCTGCTGCAGCGCCCAGAGCCCGGAGGCGTCCGCCTTGGCCTCCTCAAGTGTCGAGTACAGTTCCTTGAGCTCGTGGCGCGGCGTGGTCGCGCGGCCGGCGACGGTGATCGCCTGCGGCCCGAGGCCGTGCATCAGCTCGTGCATCAGCACGTGCGTGAAGAACGCATCGAAGGCGACCAGCGACTGTTCGCGCTCGCCGAGCACCCGCCGCGAGATTGGCACCAGCGTCGCGTCGAACTTCGCGGCCATGACGTTCTTGAGCAGCACGCGCTTGGAGCCCTTGGCGGCCACCACGCGCTCGTCGTTCGGCAGGTTGTAGGCCGCGAGCTTGATGCCCTGGTCGGCGTCACCCGCGGCGTACAGGACGTTGATGACGCGGATCGGGGCGGCCGCGCCGAGCGACGCGCGGCGCCAGCGCGGCTCGATCGGCAGGTGGTCCTCGAGCCACTGCAGCTCGCGCGCGAAGCGCGCGAGCTTCCCGGACTCGGCACCGTCGACGAGGCCGATCACCGCCTCGAAGGCGGCCTTGTAGTTGAACCACTCGTCGAAGTAGGTCTCGTACGGACCGATGGTCGGCTCGATCGTGGCGTCGAGGTCCATCCACGCGAGGTCGCTCGCGTAGTAGTCGTTGCTGAGGAAGGCGCTGGCGCGCGCCTCGAGGAAGGCGCGCAGCGTCGGCTGCGCCGTCGCCGCCGCCGCGGCCCGCAGCTCGACCGCCGCGGCCTCGAGGCCCTGCTGGTACTCGACGCTGTACGGCACGGTGTGCAGGGCGCCGGCCGGGTCGCGCCGCACCGTGGTGAAGAATCCCGTGGCCGCGGCCCGCTGCGCCGGGTCCAGCGTCGCGATCCAGGCCTCAACCTCGGCGCGCGTCGCATCGAGCGGATAGAAGCCCGCCTGCGGCGGGCGCGGGCCGACGCCGGGCAGGAACGGGCGGTCCTGGTCGATGCGCGACCAGGGCCCCTTGTTGATCAGGAAGTACTGGCGGCGCGCGGCGCCGAGCGGCGTCGCGTCCGCAGCGAGGGTGAGCAGCGCCGATTCCCCGCCGGGCGCCGCCTGGGCGAGGAACAGCGCATCGAGGATCTTGGCCGCGACGACGAGGTGCGCGAGCGCGCGTCGCTCGTCCGCCGGCACGCCGTCGAGCGGCGCCACGAGGTCGACGGGTGCGAAGCGCGCGGCAAGCGCGCCGAGGGCCGCAGCGTCGGGCACGTCCGCGCGAGCCAGCGCCGCGACCGACAGCAGCACGCCCAAGGTTAAGACTCGCCTCAGCATTGCATGTCTCCGCGGCGTCGGGCGCCGCCGCGGCGCCGCATACCGGTTTCGAGTAGGTGATCTCCGGGCCCTGCGGCCGGCGCGCTCGGACTATACTCCGCTGCCCGCCTCGGGCGTGCGAACGACGAGGAACGATGCAACCGACTGATACCGGCCACCCGGATCACTATCACCGGGTGGTCGACTGCCAGTGGGCCTGCCCTGCCCACACCGACGTCCCCGAGTACATCCGCCTGATCGCCCAGGGACGCTTCACCGACGCGTACCTCGTCAACCGGACATCCAACGTCTTCCCCGGCATCCTCGGTCGCGTCTGCGACCGGCCCTGCGAGCCCGCCTGCCGGCGCGGCCGCGTCGAGGAGAAGCCGGTCGCGATCTGCCGCCTCAAGCGCGTCGCCGCCGACCACCGCGACGAGGTACGCGCGCAGCTGCCGCGCGCCGCGGCCCCCAACGGCCGGCGCGTCGCCTGCATCGGCGCGGGGCCCGCCTCGCTGACGGTCGCCAACGACCTGCTGCCGCTCGGCTACGCGGTCACGGTCTTCGAGCAGCACGGCCTGAGCGGCGGCCTGATGCGCACCAACATCCCGGCGTTCCGGCTGCCGGCCGAGGTCCTGGACGAGGAGATCGGCGCCATCGTCGAGATGGGCGCGGACCTTCGGCTCAACTCGCCGGTCACGAGCCTCAAGGCACTGCTCGCGGACGGCGGCTACGACGCGGTGTTCGTTGGCTCCGGCGCGCCGAAGGGCAAGGAGCTGCGGCTGCCCGGCCGCGACGACAGCGACCGCATCCACATCGGCATCGACTGGCTGCACGCGATCGCCTTCGGCCACACCCAGAAGGTCGGCGAGCGCGTTCTGATCATCGGCGTCGGCAACACCGCGATGGACTGCTGCCGCTCGGCGCTCCGGCTCGGCGCGCGCACCGTCAAGGTCATGGCGCGCAAGTCGCGCCAGTTCTTCAAGGCCTCCGAGTGGGAGCTCGAGGACGCCGAGAGCGAGGGCGTGGAGATCGTCGTCAACCACGCGCCCAAGGCGTTCGTGATCGAGGGCGGCCGCCTGACGGGGCTGCGCTTCGACGTGCTCGAGTACGAGCTCGAGGACGGGCGCATCGTCGGCGAGCGCGTGCTGCGCGAGCACGTCGAGCCGTGCGACGACGTGATCCTGGCGATCGGCCAGGAGAACGCGTTCCCGTGGATCGAGCGCGACCTCGGCATCGAGTTCGACAAGTGGCAGGTGCCGAAGGTCGATCCGGTGACCTTCCAGTCGACGCGGCCGGGCGTGTTCTTCGGCGGCGACGCCGCCTTCGGGCCGAAGAACATCATCTGGGCGGTCGAGCACGGGCACCAGGCGGCGATCTCGATCCACCGCCACTGCCGCGGCCTGCCGGTGGCCGAGCGGCCCGCGCACGCCGCGGCGCTCGCGAGCCGCAAGATGGGCCTGCACGAGTGGTCCTATCACAACGAGTACAACCCGGCGCCGCGGCGGCTGGTGCCGCACGTGGCGCTCGGCGAGCGCTTCAAGAAGATCAAGATCGAAGTCGAGCTCGGCTTCACGCCCGAGCAGACCGCGCTCGAGGGCGACCGCTGCCTCAACTGCGATATCCAGACGGTGTTCAGCGCGCCGCTGTGCATCGAGTGCGACGCCTGCATCGACATCTGCCCGGTCGACTGCCTGACCATCACCGCCGACGGCACCGAGGCCGAACTCGTCGGCCGGCTCAAGGCCCCGCGGCGGCTCGCGACCGAGCCGCTGTACGTGTCGGCGCCGCTGAAACAGACCGGCCGGGTGATGGTCAAGGACGAGGATCTCTGTGTGCACTGCGGGCTGTGCGCCGAGCGCTGCCCGACAGCCGCCTGGGACATGCAGAAGTCGACGGTCAAGATCCCCCACGCCTGCGACGACGAGCCCACATGCCAGCTACCCAGCCAGCGCCAGACCGCCTGAACGACTTCGTCATCAAGTTCGCCAACGTCAACGGCACGGGCTCGGCCAGTGCCAACACGCTCATCATGAAGGCCATCTTCAGGAGCGGCGTGCCGGTGGTGGGCAAGAACTACTTCCCGTCGAACATCCAGGGACTGCCGACCTGGTACGAGATCCGCGTCTCGGCCGACGGCCACCAGGCGCGCGGCGGCCGCGTCGACCTGATGCTGGCGATGAACATCGAGACCTACGCGCGCGACGTCAAGGAGGTCGCGCCGGGCGGCTTCCTGATGTACGACTCGACGTGGCCGCGCAGCGCGCTGCTCGAGCGGCACGACATCACCGTGCTCGGCATCCCGCTGGCAAAGCTCTGCAACGAGAACTTCGACGGGGTCCGCAACCGGGTCCTGATGAAGAACATCTGCTACGCCGGCGCGCTCGCGGCGCTGGTCGACATCGACCTCGAGATCGTGCGGGCGCTGGTCACCGAGCAGTACGCCAAGAAGCCCAAGCTCGCCGACGCCAACCTCAAGGCGATCGAGCTCGGCTACCGCTACGCCCGCGAGTACCTGCCCTGCCCGCTGCCGCTGCGAGTGCGGCGCCTCGACCGCACCGCCGGGCACGTGCTGATCGACGGCAACACCGCCGCCGCGCTCGGCTGCCTGTACGCCGGCGCCACCGTCGGCGCCTGGTACCCGATCACGCCGTCGACATCGCTGATGGATGCGTTCCGCGGCTTCTGCGAGCGCTATCGCGTGGACCCCGCGACCGGCGAGCGCAACTTCGTGGTGCTGCAGGCCGAGGACGAGCTGGCGGCGATCGGCATGGTGGTCGGCGCGTCCTGGAATGGCGCCCGCGCCTTCACGCCGACCAGCGGCCCTGGCATCTCGCTGATGAACGAGTTCGTGGGCCTCGCCTACTACGCCGAGGTGCCGTGCGTGATCTTTGACGTGCAGCGGGTCGGGCCCTCGACCGGCATGCCAACGCGCACGCAGCAGTGCGACCTGCTGCTGTGCGCCTACGCCTCGCACGGCGACACGCGCCACGTGCTGCTGTTCCCGGCGGACCCCGGCGAGTGCTTCACGCTCGCGGTCGCCGCGTTCGACCTCGCCGAGCGGCTGCAGACGCCGGTGTTCGTGCTCTCCGACCTCGATATCGGCATGAACGACTGGATGGTGCCCGAGCTCGCCTGGGACGACGCCTACCGCCCGGACCGCGGCAAGGTGCTGAGCGCCGCCGAGGTCGAGCAGCTGGAGAAGTTCCAGCGCTACGTCGACCGCGACGGCGACGGCATCCCGTACCGCACGCTGCCCGGCACGAGCCCCAAGGCTGCCTACTTTACTCGCGGCTCCGGCCACAACCAGTCCGGGGCCTACACCGAGGATTCGGCCGAGTACCAGCAGGTGGTCGACCGGCTGACCCGGAAGTTCGCCACCGCCGCGACGCTGGTGCCGAAGCCCGTGCTGGAGGGACCGGGCAACCGGCCGGTTGGCATCCTGAGCCTCGGCAGCTGCGACGGGCCGATCCGCGAGGCGCTCGGCGAGCTCGCCCGCCGCGGCTACGCGCTCGACTACCTGCGGGTGCGCGGCTTCCCGTTCGGCGCCGAGGTCGAGGCCTTCCTCGCCGGCCACGAGCGCGTGCTGGTCATCGAGCAGAACCGCGACGCGCAGCTCAAGTCGCTGCTGACGCTCGAGACGGCGGTGCCCAAGCACAAGCTGCACTCCATCCTGCACTACGACGGCCTGCCGCTGACCGCGCAGTTCGTCACCGACGCGGTGGTCGCGGCGCTCGGCGCCGGCGGGCGCCGCGCCGCCGCGGCCGTCTGAGGAGCGACCGATGACCTCGATCGTCAAACCCCGCATCGCGCACCCGGCGCTGCCGAAGAACGAGCTCGGACTCACGCGCCGCCAGTACGAGGGCGCGATGTCGACGCTGTGCGCCGGCTGCGGCCACGACTCGGTCACCGCCGCCATCGTCGAGGCCTGCTGGGGCCTGTCGCTGCGGCCCGAGCAGCTCGCCAAGCTGTCCGGCATCGGCTGCTCGTCGAAGACCACCGCCTACTTCGTCAGCGGCGCGCACGGCTTCAACGCCGTCCACGGCCGCATGCCCTCGATCGCCACCGGCGCCAATGCCGCCAACCGCGAGCTGTGCTACGTGGGCGTGTCCGGCGACGGCGACTCGCTGTCGATCGGCCTCGGGCAGCTCGCGCACGCGATCCGCCGCAACGTCAACATGCTGTACGTGATCGAGAACAACGGCGTCTACGGCCTCACCAAGGGGCAGTTCTCGGCCTCGGCCGACGTCGGCACCAAGTCCAAGCGCGGCGAGGCCAACACCCAGCCGCCGGTCGACCCGGTGCTGCTGGCGCTCACGCTCGGGGCGACGTTCGTCGCGCGCAGCTTCTCCGGCGACAAGCGCCAGCTGGTGCCGCTGCTGCAGGCCGGCATGCGCCACCAGGGATTCGCCCTGATCGACGTCCTGTCGCCGTGCGTGACCTTCAACGATCACGAGGGCTCGACCAAGAGCTACGCGTTCACGCGCGAGCATTACCACGCAGCGGTCGAGGCCGACTTCATCGCCCGAGCCCGCGAGATCGCCGTCGACTACGCCGAGGGCGAGTCGACCGTGGTCACGATGCACGACGGCAGCCGGGTGCGACTGCGCAAGCTCGACCCCGGCTACGACCCGTCGGACCGCGTCGCCGCCTACGACTACATCGAGCGCAAGTTCGCCGACGGCGAGTACGTCACCGGGCTCATCCACGTGGCGGACGGCTCGGCGAGCGAGCTGCACGCCGCCAACCGGACCACCGCCACGCCGCTCAACCGCGTGCCCTACGAGCGACTGTCGCCGGGCGCCGCCGCGCTCGGCAAGCTGATGGCGCGCTACCGCTGAGACCGGCGTCCGTCAGGGCAGGTCGTCGCCCTCCGGCGGCTCCGCCGCCTTGAGGTGCGCGGCATCCGGGACCCTCACCGCCGGCAGGCGCGCCGTCGCGAGCGCGCGGTTGAGCGAGGGCAGTTCCGTGGCGGCGAGCGCGTGCCACTGCGCGATCGCCGCAGCCGCGGCACGGCGCAGCGTCTCGGCGGCCTCGCGCTGCGCGCCGGTCGGTGCTCGATCCGCCCCCTCGACGTCGGTGACGATCGCGGCGAGCGCCTCGCCCGCGAAGCCGAGCCCCGGCTGCGCCTCCACGGCGGCCGCGGCGAGCGGCGCGAGCCGCGCATCCAGCGCCGCGACTCGGGCAGCGAGCGCCGCACCCGATGGCGCATGCGCGAGCGCCGCGCGCCGGTCGGCGAGCGCGCTGCGCACGGCGCCGATCTCGGCATAGGCGCGCCAGACCGCGTCGAGATCGGCGGTTAGCGCGCGCCAGAAGTCCAGCGCGCCCGCGAGCTCGGCGGCCGGCACGGGCACACGCGGATCGGCGACCACCGCGAGCGGCGCCTCCAGGCGCCGGCCATCGACGGTCAGCGTCAGGCGATACTCCCCGGGCAGCACCAGCGCCCCGCCGGGCGTGAGTTGCGTGCCCTCGGCCGGCGAGGCGGCGATGCTCCACTCGTAGGCGAGCGCGCGCGGCGGCGGATAGCGCAGGTCCCAGACGAACCGGTGCGCGCCGGCGGAGGCCTCGAGACGGCGCGGATGGGGCAGCCAGGCGCGCTCGAAGTACGGCTCGGGCCCCTCCTCCGGCGCGTCGGCGCTCGTGAAGCGCCGCACCAGCGCGCCGCCGGCGTCGCGGATCTCGAGCTCCACCGGCGCGCGGGCGGCGGCCGGCAGCACGTAGTCGATCACCGCGCCCGTCGGCGGGTTCTGGCCGAGCGGGGTCTCGCGCGTGAACGGCGTGTCGCGGTTCTGGTTGACGCGCAGCCGCCACGCGGGCGCCGGGTGGTACAGGCGCGGGCCGGCGAGCGCGCCGCGCTGGCGCAGCGGTGTCAGGTCGTCGAGCACCCACAGCGCGCGGCCGACCGTGGCCGCCACGAGGTCGCGGTCCTTGACCAGCAGGTCGTGCACCCACACCGGCGGCAGGCCGGCGCCGAGCGGCTGCCAGTGCGCGCCGTCGTCGTCGGACACCTGCACGCCGAGCTCGGTGCCGGCGTACAGCAGCCCCGCGCGCTCGGGGTCGGCACGCACGACGCTGAGGTAGTGCCCGGCCGGCAGGTTGGCACCGATCGCCGCCCAGCTCGCGCCGTAGTCGTGGGTCACGAACGCGTAGGGGCGGACGTCGTCCTGGCGGTGGTTGTCGACCGCGACGTAGGCGGTACCGGGCCGCGCCGCCACGAGGTCGATGCTCGCGATCTTCGCCCAGGCGGGCACGCCCGGCGGCGTCACGCGCTGCCAGCTGCGCGTGCCGTCGCGCGTGAGCCAGACCAGGCCGTCGTCGGTGCCGACCCAGACCTCGGCGGCGTCGCCGGGCGACGGCGCGATGACGTTGATCGTGCCGTAGCCGCAGGCGAGCGCGCGCTCGGGCCCGGGATTGCCGCCGCAGTCGCCGGGCTTCTCGATGCGCGCGCTCAGGTCGGGGCT
>JAFEDP010000239.1 GCA_018241545.1 Pseudomonadota bacterium | reverse complement strand
TACGACAGCGGCGCACCGCGCTCGCCGAGGCGCAGCGCGAGGTCGAGGGACTCGTGCGCCTGGCGCGCGCGGCGCTCAACGCCGGCAACACGCGCAAGGCGGCGCGACTGCGGCTCGCGATCGAGCAGGGCGTGGCGGGCCTTCCGGCCGTGCCGGCACCGCTCGCGCGCGGCCTGCAGCAGCTCGACGAGCGGCTCAACGAGCTGCGCCAGTGGAAGGACTACGCGGTCGCGCCCAAGCGCATCGAGCTCATCGAGGAGATGGAGGCGCTGATCGGGGCCGACGAGCCGCCCGAGACGCTGGCCGAGCACATCCGCGCGCTGCAGCAGGAATGGCGCACGGTGAACCAGGGGATCGCGAGCGACGCGAGCGCCGAGACCGAGCGCTTCCAGAAGGCGTACCAGGCCGCCTACCGGCCCTGCCAGGAATATCACGCCGCGCAGGCGGCGGTCCGCCGCGAGAACCTCGCGGCGCGCCTCGCGGTGCTCGAACGGCTGCGGGCGGTGCTCGCCGGCCAGCAGGCCGAGGACGCGGACCGCGCGCTGCTCGCGCAGGTACTGCGCGAGGCGCCGCGCGAGTGGTACCGCCACGCGCCGGTGGACCGCGCCCAGTCGCGGGCCGCGGAGCTCGAGTTCCAGCGCGTGCTCGAGGCGCTGCGCGCCCTGCTCGGCGCGTGGCACGAGCGCAACGAGGCCGACAAGCGCGCGCTGATCGAGGCCGCGGCCTCGCTCGCGGCCCTCGAGGACCCGCCGCGCGCGGTCGACGGCATCAAGCGGCTGCAGGCGCGCTGGCGCGAGACCGGGCCGGTGCCGCGCGAGCGCAGCGAGGCGCTGTGGGCGGAGTTCCGCGGGCATTGCGACGCGGTGTTCGCGCGCCGGCAGCAGGTGAATGCGCAGCAGGCGGCCGCGCTCGCCGGTGCGCGCGAGGCGGCGGTCGCGCTGTGCGAGCAGGTCGAGCGCGCGGCCGGTGGCGAGGGCGAGGCGCTGCGGGCGCGGATCGGCGAGTGGCGCGCCGCGCACGCAGCGCTCGGCGAGCTGCCGGCGACGGACGCGCGCGCGCTGCACGACCGCTTCGAGCGCGCGCTCGCGCGCTTTGAGCAGCGCCTCGGCGCGCAGCAGCGGCGGGACGCAGCGGCGGCGGTCACCGACCTGCTCGAGGCCGCACGGCGCGTCGGGGAATACGCGCGCGCGCGGGCCACGGGCGCGGCGGAGGAGCAGCGCGCGGCGCTGCGCGCGCAGGCCGAGTCGTTCATCGCGGGCGTCGCGCGCTGGCCGGCGGGCGGCCAGGCCGCGGCACGCCAGGCGCTTGCGCGTGCCGACGCCGGGCCGGTGTGGGACGCCTCGGCACAATCCGAGGCGTTGCGCCTGCTGTGCGTGCGAGCCGAGATCCTGGCGGGGCTGCCCTCGCCGCCCGAGGACGAGGCGCGCCGGCGCGAGTATCAGCTCCAGCGCCTGCTCGCCGGGATCGGCCAGGCGGTCGTCACCGACGGGCGCGACTGGGACGCGCTGCTGCTCGAATGGGTGGGCGCGGGCACGGCGGAGCCCGCCGAGCACGCCGCGCTCGAGCGGCGCTTCCTGACGTGCCTCGAGCGCCGGCCGGCGGCGGACACGCCGGCGAAGGATGCGCATGGGCGCGGCGGGGCGGGCCGCGAGCCCCGTCCGCCGCGCGAGGAGCGCTCACGGCCCCCCGGCCGCGGCCGCACCCGACCGGGGCCGCGCGGCTGAGCGCGGCGGCCTGCGGCTAGGTGCGCCGCCCGCCCGGATCGGGGCCCGGGACCATCGGCACCGGGAAGGCGCTGACGTTGCCGCCCTCGTAGGCCGTGATCTTGCTCACGCCCGTCTTCTTGACCTCGTCGATCCGCAGCACCGCGTGCAGCGGCAGCCAGGTGCGCTTGACCCCGGCAAACTCGGCCTTGACCTTCTCCTCGCCTGGGTCGACGACGACCGTGGATCGCTCGCCGAACACGAAATCCTCGACCTCGATGAAGCCAAAGAGCCCGCCGTGGGAGACCTTCCGGGCATAGATCTCCCAGACCTTGCCCTCGCGCACGAACTGAACCTTGAAAATGTGACTCGCAGCCATGGCCTAAGATCGCAACCCAGCTAGCCTTTTGCCATATTACCCGGGGATAGGGTATGGCGCTGAGACTCCGGATCACTGGCCCGAAAGCCACCGTGCTGGGCGACCGCGCGACGCGCGTGTTCGGCGTGCACGGCGGCCGGATCGGCCGTGCCGGCAACAACGAGTGGGTCCTGCCCGACCCCGAGCGCTACCTGTCCGGCCACCACGCCCTGATCGAGCACCGTGGCGGCCACTGGTACATCGTCGACACCAGCTCCAACGGCACCTTCCTCAACCACTCGACGGTCCCGCTCGGGCGCGATAACGCCCACGTCATCCGCGACGGCGACCACGTGCGCATGGGCGAGTACATCATGCTCGTCACCGTCACGCAGGAGAACGACTTCCCGCCCGACGACGACTCGGTCGCGGCGCTCGATCTCGCGGCCGAGGCGGACTTCGCGCTCGCGACTCACGGCGACCTCGGCGCCGAGCTCGACCTCAAGGGCCTGATCGCCGACCCGACGCCGCCGCCGGATCGGGTGCCGGAGCGCGCACCGCCGGTCGAGGCGCGGGTGGAGCCGGTGCGGGTTTCGGACGCCTACGGCCAGACCGTGACGGTCGGCGGGGCGCCGGTGCGCCACGTGACGCCGCGGGCGGTCCCGGGCCGGCCATCGCCGCCGGCGGGCGGCCACTCGCTCGCGGTGCTGGCCTTCTTCCGCGGCGCCGGGCTCGACCCGACGCCGCTGACGATCGAGCAGGCGCACGCGGCGCTGACCCTCGCCGGGCAGCTGCTGCGCGAGATGGCGCTCGGGCTCATGACCAACCACAAGCAGCGCACCGAGGTCACCGGCCGGTTCCGCATCGCCGAGACCGGCGCGCTGCCCGTCGAGCAGAACCCGCTGACGGCGGCGACCAGCGTCGATGAGGCGCTGACGCGGCTGTTCGGCCCGCGCTCGAGCCGCTTCATGCTGCCGCTCGATGCGGTGCGCGCGAGCTTCAACGAGCTCAAGCGCCACGACCAGGCGACCCAGGTGGCGATGCAGGACGCGCTCGCCGACTACCTCGGGCGCCTCGCCCCGACCCAGCTCGAGCTGCAGTTCTCCGAGGCGCTGAACCGCAGCGGGCCGCTGCCGGCCGACCCGCGCCAGGCCTACTGGGACATGTACGGCGAGATCTACCGGGTGCTCGCCTCGGCGACGCCCGAGGGCCTGCCGCTTGCCTTCGCCGAGGAGTTCGCGCGCGCCTATCAGACGGCGCTCGAGGAGCTCGCCCAGCAGGACCGGCGCCCCACCGGCACCAGCCGTCGCTCGTCCTGATGGACGCCCCACAACGGCCGAGGCCGGCAATAAGCCGGCCTCGGTCAGGGACTTAGAAGAATAAGTGGCGGAGAGGGTGGGATTCGAACCCACGGTGGGCGTAAGCCCACGCCTGATTTCGAGTCAGGTACATTAGACCACTCTGCCACCTCTCCGCGGCCGGGGTGATCGGGCCCGGGGCGCGTATCCTACACCAATGGCGGCCCCGACCAGATTCCCGACCCTCGTGCGCGGGGGCTCCGTGGCGTCGGGGGTCGCCCGGCTAGCCCTCGCCCTCGTCTCGCTGGCGCTGCTCGGCACCTGCACCGCCCGGCCGGGGGTGCTCGACCAGGTGCGCCTGCTCGGGGTGCTCAAGGTCGCCACCCGCAACAGTCCGACGGCCTACTACCTCGGGGCGCAGGGGCCCGAGGGCCCGGAATTCGACCTCGCCTCGCGCTTCGCCCGCGAGCTCGGCGTGCCGGTGCGCTTCGTGACCCTGCCGAGCGCGGCCGCAGTGCTCGACGAGGTCGCCTCCGGCCGCGCCCACATCGGCGCCGCGGGCCTCGCGGTCGTACCCGCCTGGGAGCGACGGGTGGCCTTCTCGCGCCCGTACCAGCGCGTGAGGCGCCACCTGATCCACCGCCGCGACCGCCCGCGGCCGGAGAGCCTGGAGGCGCTCGGCGCCCGCAGCCTCGAGGTCGTCGCCGGCAGCGCGCACGCGGCGGCGCTCGCCGAGCTCGCCCGCCAGATCCCCACCCTGCACTACACGACCATCGAGGGCGGCGACACGCTCGACCTCCTCGACCGGGTCTGGACCGGCGACCTCGACACCACGATCGCGGACCGCAACGAGTTCTCGCTGACGCGCAACTTCCACCCGGAGCTGCGGATCGCCTTCAACCTGCCCGGGACCAGCGATCTCGCCTGGGCGCTGCCGCGCGGCGACGCGGCGCTCGCCGCGCGGGTCGACGCGTTCATCGTCGAGATCGAGCCCGACATGCCGGCGCTGGTGCAGCGCTACTACGCGCCCGACGAGCGCTTCGACTACGCCGGCGCGCGCCAGCTGGTGCACGACGCCGAGGACCGGCTGCCGGCCCTCAAGCCGCACTTCGAGGCGAGCGCCCGCGAGTTCGGCGAGGACTGGCGGGTGCTCGCGGCGATCGGCTACCAGGAGTCGCGCTGGGACCCGGGGGCGGTGTCGCCCACGGGCGTGCGCGGCATCATGATGCTGACCGCCGAGACCGCCGAGGCGCTCGGCGTCGAGGACCGCGCCGACCCGGCGCAGAGCATCCGCGGCGGCGCCGTCTACCTGCACCAGATGCGCGAGTCGATGCCGGCGCGCATCCCGGAGCCGGACCGGACCTGGCTCGCGCTCGCGGCCTACAACATCGGCTACGGCCACCTCGAGGACGCGCGCGTGCTGGCGCAGTCGCACGGCAAGGACCCGGACTCGTGGCAGGACGTGCGCGACTTCCTGCCGCTGCTCGCGCAGGAGCGCTACTACGTGTCGCTGAAGCGCGGCTACGCCCGCGGCTGGGAGGCGGCGCACTTCGTCGACAACGTGCGCAGCTACCTCGACGTCCTCGAGTGGGTCGCGCCGGAACCGGCGCCGCCCGCCGGCTGAGGCGCCTCGCGCCGGACCGCGCCCGCGGTCGCGGCCCGGGAGCCCGGCCGCCGGCGCCGCG
>JAFEDP010000238.1 GCA_018241545.1 Pseudomonadota bacterium | reverse complement strand
TGCTGCTGGTGGCGCGCGCGGCGGCGACCGCGGCGCCGTGGCCGGTCGCGGCCGCCGAGGCGCACGCCACGGTGCTGGGCGCGCGCGCCGAGCTCGTGCTGCTGCACGACGACGGGGGCATCGAGCGCGGCGCCGCGTCCCGCTGGCGCGCCCAGATGCCGGCCATGCCGCACCACCACGTCCGCAACGCCGCCGACGTCGAGCGCGTCGCGCGCCTGCTGACGGGCCGCTCGGTCGGACTGGTGCTCTCGGGCGGCGGCGCACGCGGCTTCGCCCACATCGGGGTGGTGGAGGCGCTGCGCGCGGCCGGCGTGTGCGTCGACCGGGTCGGCGGCACCAGCATGGGCGCGATCATCGGCGCCGGGGTCGCGGCCGGCTGGAGCGTCGCGGAGATGCGCGAGCGCTTCCACCGCTCGTTCGTCGCCACCAACCCGCTCAGCGACTACACGCTGCCGATCGTCTCGCTGGTCGCCGGGCGCAAGGTCAGCCGCTTGTTGCGCCAGGAGTTCGGCGACGTCGCGATCGAGGACCTGCCGCTGCCGTTCTACGCGGTGTCGGCCAACCTCACGACCGGCCACGGCAGCGTGCACCGGGACGGCGAGCTGTGGCGCTGGCTGCGGGCGTCGGTCGCGATCCCCGGCGTGCTGCCGCCGGTGTTCCATCGCGGCGAGGTGCACGTCGACGGCGGGGCGATCAACAACATGCCGGTCGACGTGATGCGCAGCCACCACGCCGGCACCGTGATCGGCGTCGACGTCGGCAGCGGCACGACCTTCACCTCCGACATCCAGGACGTCGACCTGCCGCCGCTGTGGCGGCTGCTCGGCTGGTTCCGCCGCCACCGCCAGCGCCCCACCATCCTGCAGATCCTGTGGCGCGCCGGGATGGTCAACAGCGATGCCGCGACCGCCGCCGGCCGGCGCCTGACCGACCTCCTGCTGCAGCCGCCGCTCGCCGACGTCGACCTGCTCAATTGGCGTGCGTTCCCGCGCGCGATCGAGGCCGGCCGGCGCCACGCCGACGAGCGGCTCGCGGCGCTCGAGCCCGCGCTGCGCGCGCGACTCGGCCTCGCCGGCCGCTGAGCCGGACGCGCCCGCCGCTCAGGGTGGCGCGCGCCACCAGTCGCGCCGCCCTCTCATCACCGTCGCGACCACCGCGGCCGCGTACAAGAGGTCGATCACCGCGAGCGCCGACAGCGTCGGTCCCGGGTAGCGCAGCAGGCCCGCGGCCAGGTGCGCGAGCGCGACCGCCAGGGTCGCGGCGAACAGGCCGCGCAGCGCGGCAGCGCGAGCCCCGACGAACGTCATCACCGAGGCGAGCGCGGCCTCGACCACGAACGCGGCGGCGAAGGCGACGCCCGCCTTCAGGATCTCGCCGCCTTCGACCGCGAGGTGCAGCGCAAGGTCGGCGGCGATCGCGGCGCAGGCGGCGTAGCCGAGGTAGGCGATGCGCACCGCGACCCGGCCTGGGCGCGAGCGTGCGGCCACCGCGATCGCGACCACCGGGGTCGCGAGCAGCAGCGCGAACGCCACCAGATCGGCGGCGGCGACCAGCAGGGTCAGCAGTCGCAGGCGGGGATCCATCGAGCGTCCGACGCCGGCCAGCGGCAGTGCGGCACAGTGTGCGCCGGCCGTGGCCCTGGCGGCGCTAGGCAGCATCCGCAGCGCGATGCCGGTCGGCACGGGCGGGCAGCGGCCCGTGGCACACTGGGCGCCGCGGGCAGCGGCCCGCGACCGCCGCCGCGCGCAGCGAAGACTCGGGAGCGATGCCAGTGACGGCGCCCGCCCCGGCCCCTGCGGACGCAGCCGACCGCGTCGCGGCCGAGGCGGCTGCCTAGGTCCGGAGCGACGGCAGAGGACCCTTCGTCGCCGCACCATGGGGCGCTTCTGAAGCGCCCAGTCTGGTGACGGAACCGCCAGGACCTCCCAGTGCCTATCATTCAGCCGCGGCAGACGCCGCCGGAGACGTCCGGCATACGGCCGGGCGCAGGACGCCGTTCGCATCAAGGCCGGCGTAAGGGCCGCGTGGCGACCTGACTCGGTCGGGTCGTTCCCTTCAGCGCACCGCCGCCGCTATGGCGACGGCCGCCCCAGGTTCTGACGGGGCTTCACCCACGACGACCTTTTGAACCTCGGTTCGAGATCGGCGCCTGCAGGTCAGCCGAGTCGGAGCCGCCTCGTCATGTACAGCACCGCCAGCAGCCCGGCTACCATGAGTGATGCCGTGGGCGGTTCCGGAACGTCACTGCTCTCTTGAAGCTGCACGCCATCCAGTAGCGGCCCGTAGACGGTCCCATCGGCGCCGTTCAGGCTTTGAAAGGTGATTTGCGTCTGCGTGCTGCTCGCCGTGAACGTCGTCGTCTCGTAGATCCAGCCTGCACTGTTCCACGCTTGTCCCGTCGTATCGATGCTGTACGTCCCCCCCAGCTGGGATCCGTCGACCAGCACGTTCATTGATTTCACGGATCCGTCGTTGGCATAGATGCTGTATGGATTGCCCGCAACCTGCTGCCACTGAGCATTGGCTCCGAAGAAAAAGCTGAGCGTGTACTGCTCACCTACGTCCGTGGTGACTGTCTGCGAGATGGCGCCGGCCCCGGCGCCGAAGCTGCCGGTCAGATCCAGAAAGTAGGTGCCGTCCGCCGCGGGAATGCCGGTACACGCCGCGTTGATGACGTCGACATTTCCCGCCGTGACCGACCAGCCGGGGAGAGTAGTGGCACCGGCCTGGCATCCCGTGCCCGGCGATTCAAAGCTTCCGTTCACCAGCATGTTCGCGTGGCCAATGCCGGGCAGCGCCAGGAGTCCTAGAAGGCCGCTTGCCGCAATGAGGTTCTTCATGGTGAACATTCCCCACGGATTGCGCCGGTGAGTACACGAGTCGCCGGAATCCCGTGAGGCCTGACCATGCAAATACGATGCCTTCACGCGGAATCAACAGGATATCGGCTCGGCACCGGAGTGGCTGTAAACCGGCCCGACACGCGACAGTTAAATCCGTTCGCCACCATTGCAGAAACGCGGGCGCCAGGCTCGATCAAAGTTAAGAAACACTGATAGATCGGCGGACGCTGCCCGCTGGGAAATCACGCCGCAGACCCGATCCTACGAATCAAAGCGCGACAGAGAATTGCACGATTCAATCCTCGTTCCGCCGTTCGCCGCGAATCGGTGGACGGACATCGGATCGGCGTCACGAAGCCGAGGCGCGATCGCCTGGTGGCAAAGACTGCACGGCGTGCGCTGGTGGCCAGCGACGTTCAGTTCGAGGTCTGCTGCCGTCAGCCCGGTAGCCGCCTGGCGGAGTAAATCGTTCATGGCACCTCGTCTCCGCCTTCAAACCGCCCGCCCCTGGACATCCCGCTCCCGCATCCCTGCGGCGCCAGAGCGTCCCGCCTCCGGACTGAAGCTCGGTCGATCGATTCGCGATCCGCAGAGTGCGAACAGTCAAACTCGGGAAAGCTGTTGCTGACATCAAGCATGGCGGAGCGACGCGAGCCCATAGCCCATGGAACGATCGGTGATACAGTTGCGGTCTGCTAACCTATTGATATGACGGACGATAATCGCCAGTCCTGGGAATTTTGGGTCGACCGCGGCGGCACGTTCACCGACGTCGTCGCGCGCCGCCCCGACGGCGGGGTCGCGGCACTCAAGCTGCTCTCGGCGCTGCCCGGGCGCTACGACGACGCGACCGTGCCGGGCATTCGCGCGCTGCTCGCCGCCGCCGGTGCCGCCGGCGCGCCGATCGCCCGGGTGCGGGTCGGGACCACGGTCGCCACCAATGCCCTGCTCGAGCGGCGCGGCGCGCGCACCGTGCTCGTGACGACCGCCGGCCTCGGCGACGCGCTGCAGATCGGCACGCAGGAGCGGCCGCACCTGTTCCGCCGCCGCATCGAGCTGCCGGCGCCCCTGCAGCAGCGCGTGATCGAGGCGCGCGAGCGGCTCGATGCCGCGGGCCGGGTGCTCGAGCCGCTCGACGAGCCGGCGCTCGCGCGCGCGCTCGCCGAGGCGCGCGCCGCCGGCTTCGAGAGCGTGGCGATCGTGCTGCTGCACGGCTGGCGCTTCCCCGACCACGAGCAGGCCTGCGTGCGCCTCGCGCGCGCCGCCGGCTTCGCCGCCGTCGCCGCCTCGCACGAGGTGGTGCCGATCGAGGGCTACGTGCCGCGCGGCCAGACGACCGTCGCCGACGCCTACCTCGCGGTGCTGGTCGACCGCTACCGCGAGCGCCTGGCCTCCGACCTCGCGGCGCTCGGCGCCGGGATCCGGGTCGAGCTCATGCAGAGCCACGGCGGGCTCGCGCCGGCGGCCGCGTTCCGCGGCACCAACGGCGTGCTGTCGGGGCCTGCCGGCGGCCTGGTCGGCATGGTCGCGACCGGCCGCGCCGCCGGCTTCGAGCGGCTGATCGGCTTCGACATGGGCGGCACCTCCACCGACGTGTCGCTGTACGACGGCGCCTACCCGCGGCGCTCGGAGCTCGCGGTCGGCGGGATCCGCCTCGCCGTGCCCGCCCTCGACGTGCACACGGTCGCCGCCGGCGGCGGCTCGCTGCTGCGCTTCGCCGGCGGGCGGCTCACGGTGGGCCCGGACTCCTCCGGCGCCGTGCCCGGACCGGCGAGCTATGGCCGCGGCGGGCCGCTGTCGCTGACCGACTGCCACGTGCTGCTCGGGCGCCTCGTGCCCGAGTGCCTGCCGCGCGCCTTCGGCCCGGACGGCGACGCCGCGCTCGAGGTGGCGCCGGTGCGCGCGCGCTTCGCGGCGCTCGCCACCGAGGTCAGCGCGGCGACCAGCCGCGCGACCAGCGCCGAGGCGCTCGCCGACGGGTTCCTGACGGTCGCCATCGACACGATGGCGAACGCCATCAAGCACGTCAGCCTGCAGAACGGCCAGGACCCCGCGCGCTTCGCGCTCGCCTGCTTCGGCGGCGCAGGTCCCCAGGTCGCGTGCCGCGTCGCCGAGGCGCTCGACATCCCGACCATCGTCATCCACCCGCTGGCCGGCGTGCTCTCGGCGGTTGGCATCGGACTCGCCGAGCCGCGCGCCGTGCGCCGCGGCACGCTCGGCC
>JAFEDP010000237.1 GCA_018241545.1 Pseudomonadota bacterium | reverse complement strand
CGGCGAGCTCGCGGCCGGCCTCCTTGAGCGGGATCAGGGCCTCGGCCACGAGCGCCCCGACCGGCTTCAGGCGTGCGTCGACCTCGAGCGCGGCGCGCAGGGCCGCGAGCGCCCGGCCGACGCGCGCGTGCGCGTCCTCGCCCTCGCCCTCGTAGAGCAGCCCGAGCGCCGTCTGCGCCGCCTCGGCGAGCCGGCCGCGGTTGGCGAGCCGCTGCGCCTCGGCGGCGAGGGCCTCCGGCTCGCCCGGCTCGAGCGCCAGCGCCTCGAGTTCCTGGACCTGGTAGCGCAGGAGCTCGAGGCGCGAGTCGCGCTCGGCGGCTGCGAGCGCGAGGTCGTGCAGCTCGGCCTCGACCGCGCGATGCTCGCGCGCGAGCCGGGCGACCGGCTCGAGCAGCGCCGCGTGCTCGCCGTGGGCATCGACGAGCGCGCGCTGCGTGTCCGGGCGGATCAGCGTCAGGAATTCCTGCTGGCCGTGGATGTCGAGCAGCAGCTCGCCGAGCGCGCGCACCTGGTTGACCGGCTGGGCCTGGCCGTTGACGTAGGCGCGGGTGCGCCCGTCGCTGCCGACGCTGCGCCTCAGCATCACCTCGCCGTCGTGCTCGAGCGCCTGCTCCTCGAGCCAGGCGCGTGCTGCCGGGTTGTCCTTGAGGTCGAAGGTCGCGGTGACCTCGGCGCGCTCGGCGCCGTGGCGCACGACGTCGGCGCCGGCGCGGCCGCCGATCGCGAGCAGCACGGCATCGACCAGGATCGACTTGCCCGCGCCGGTCTCGCCCGTCAGGGCGGTCAGGCCCGCGCCGAGCTCGAGCTCGGCGGCGTCGATGATGGCGAAGTCGCGGATCTGCAGGTGGGTGAGCATGTCAGGCGTCGCGGGGTCCGTGGCGCGCGCCGCGGCCCCAGTGGAGCTTGGAGCGCAGGATGCGGAAGTAGTCGTAGCCGGGCGGGTGCAGCAGCGTCGCGGTGGCTCCGGCCGGCTCGACCACGAGCCGCCCGTCCGGCGGCAGGTCGCCGAGCACCACGCCGTCGGCGGTCACCTGGGCCCGCACCGGCGCCTGGGCGACCAGGCGGATCTCGACCACCGAGAGGCGCGAGACCACGATCGGGCGGTCCGAGAGCGTGTGCGGCGAGACCGGGGCGAGAACCAGCGCCTCGAGGTTCGGCGTCACGATCGGTCCGCCGCAGGAGAGCGCGTAGGCGGTCGAGCCGGTCGCCGTCGCGATCACGAAGCCGTCGCCGCCGTGGGTGTTGACGAAGTGGCCGTCGATCCAGGTCTCGAAGTCGAGCATGCGGCCGGTCTCGCGCTTCTGCAGCACCACGTCGTTGAGCGCGAGCACCGTGCGCAGGTCCTGCGCCGGGTCCTCGAGCCGCGCCCGCAGCAGGTGGCGCACGTCGCGGCTGTAGCGGCCCTCGAGCACGTCGCCGAAGCGCTCGAACATCTCGGCCGCGCCGATGTCGGCGAGGAAGCCGAGGCGGCCGCGGTTGATGCCGAGCAGCGGCACGTCGGCGCCGTTGGCAAGGCGCGCGGCGTGCAGCAGCGTGCCGTCGCCGCCGACCGCGACCAGCAGCTCGGCGCGCGCGACGAGCGCGGGCTCCGGCAGGCTCACGAGCCCGGGCCGCGCCGGCAGCGCCGCGGCCTCGTCCACCAGCACCTCGACGCCGCGGCCGAGCGCGTGGCCGGCGAGCGCCTGCATCGCCTCGGCGACCAGCGGGTCGGCGAAGCGGCCGATGAGTGCGATGGTGCGAAACGGACTCGGCATGCGACGGCGGACGTTAGCACGATGCCTCCGCGCTCCGGCACCGGTGTGCGCGTATCGTGGCGAACGCGCCGCGAAGGCCGGCGCCCGGCCGGCGGGCGCATCGTCGGCCGTCCTGCCTTGACACTGCGAGCGCGGCGTCGCTAGATTCGGGCGCGTGGCTTGAAACTCGTTCCGCGACAGGGGCTTATCGAGCATGGCCGGTGACACGCGCGACGCCTCGGTGACCGACCGCGGCGGCACGCCGATCTTGTCCGAGCGCGCCCAGCGGCTGCTGACGGCGCTGGTGGAGGCCTATATCCGCGATGGCCAGCCGGTCGGCTCGCGCACGCTGACGCGCGAGGCGGGGCTGCCGGTGAGCGCCGCGACCGTGCGCAACGTGATGGCCGACCTCGAGGAGTACGGATTCGTCGCCTCGCCGCACACCTCGGCGGGCCGCGTCCCGACCGACAAGGGCTACCGCTTCTTCGTCGACACGCTGCTCAAGTTCCGGGCCGGCGGCGACCTCGACATCGACCTCAGCCGCGCGCTCGAGAGCCGCCTCGGCGGCCGGGCGGAGGACCCGCGCCAGCTGGTGGCGTCGGCCTCGCAGCTGCTGTCGAGCTTCACGCGCCTCGCGGGGGTCGTGACGGTGCCGCGCCAGGCGCACGCGGCCGTCACCCAGATCGAGTTCCTGGCGCTGACCGAGAAGCGCGTGCTCGCGATCCTGGTCGTCAACGGCCGCGAGGTGCAGAACCGGATCCTCGAGGTGGAGCGCGCCTTCGGCGGCGAGGAGCTGCGCCGCGCCGCCGCCTTCCTCAACGAGCAGTTCCGCGGCCGCGAGCTCAACGACGTGCGCAGCCTGCTGCTGCAGCAGCTGCAGGAGACGCGCGCCAGCATGAACCAGCTGATGCTGGACGCGATCTCGATGGCGCAGCGCATGTTCGCGCCCGAGGCGGCCGCGCCCCCGCCGATCGACGTCGTGATCGCCGGCGAGACCAACCTGATGGGGTTCGCGGAGCTGTCCAACGTCGACAAGCTGCGGCGGCTGTTCGACGCGTTCAACGAGAAACGCGACATATTGCACCTGCTCGACCAGTGCCTGTCCGCCGACCGCGTGCAGATCTTCATCGGCCACGAGTCCGGCTACCAGATCCTGGACGACTGCAGCGTCGTCACCGCGCCCTACACGGTCGACAACGAGGTGGTCGGCGTGCTCGGGGTGATCGGGCCGACGCGCATGGCCTACGAGCGGGTGATCCCGATCGTGGACCTCACGGCGCGGCTGCTGGGCTCGGCGCTCAACCAGAACCGCTGAGGGCGCACCCAAGCCCTTGAATCCGGGGCGGGAAGCCCCCATCCTCCGCGCCGGCGCGGTGGCTTCCCCGCGCGCGAGCCCTGGAGAGAACCCGATGAGCGACCCCGCTGTCCCCCCGAGCGACGCCGCCGCGGCCGGCCGCGACCCCGACGCGACCGCCGTGCTCGACCCGGGCGCCTTCCGCCCCGAGGTCGCCGCGCTCGAGCAGGAGCTGGCCGCCGCCCGGCAGAAGGCGGAGGACCACTACAATCAGTACGTTCGCGTACTCGCGGAATTCGACAACTACCGCAAGCGCGGCGCGCGCGAGCTCGAGGGGGCGCGCGCCTTCGCGATCGAGCGCTTCGCCCAGGAGCTGCTGCCGGCGCTGGACGGCTTCGAGCTGGCCATCGCCAATGCCGGCACCGCCGACCTCAAGAGCCTGCTCGAGGGCCAGGCCGCGACCCACCGGCTGCTGGTCAAGGCCTTCGAGAAGGCCGGCATCGTCGAGGTCGACCCGTCCGGCCGGCCGTTCGACCCCAGCCAGCACGAGGCCATGCTGGCCGAGCCCTCGGCCGAGCTCGCGCCGAACACCGTCGTGCGGACCATCCAGAAGGGCTACTTGCTGAACGGCCGGGTGCTGCGGCCCGCGCGGGTGATCGTCGCGCGTGCGCCCGACGCTTGAGATGCGCGCCACCGGCCGCATGTAGACCGCAACGCATTCATACCCCGGTTCAAGGAGCACGCGCATGGGCAAAGTCATCGGCATCGACCTCGGCACGACCAACTCGTGCGTGGCGATCATGGAGGGCGGCAAGCCCAAGGTGATCGAGAACAGCGAGGGCGACCGCACCACGCCCTCGATCGTCGCCTTCACCAAGGACGAGGAGGTGCTGGTCGGCCAGTCGGCCAAGCGCCAGGCCGTCACCAACCCGCAGAACACGCTGTACGCGGTCAAGCGGCTGATCGGCCGCAAGTTCGGCGACGACGTCGTGCAGAAGGACGTCGGTCTCGTCCCGTACAAGATCGCCAAGGCCGACAACGGCGACGCCTGGGTCGAGGTGCAGGGCAAGAAGATGGCCCCGCCCGAGGTCTCGGCGCGGGTGCTGATGAAGATGAAGAAGACCGCCGAGGACTACCTCGGCGAGACCGTCACCGAGGCCGTGATCACGGTGCCGGCGTACTTCAACGACTCGCAGCGCCAGGCCACCAAGGACGCCGGCCGCATCGCCGGCCTCAACGTCAAGCGCATCATCAACGAGCCGACCGCGGCGGCGCTGGCCTACGGCCTCGACAAGTCCGGCGGCGACCGCAAGATCGCGGTCTACGACCTCGGCGGCGGCACCTTCGACATCTCGATCATCGAGATCGCCGAGGTCGACGGCGAGCGCCAGTTCGAGGTGCTCTCGACCAACGGCGACACCTTCCTCGGCGGCGAGGACTTCGACCGGCGCATCATCGACTACATCGCCGACGAGTTCCGCAAGGAGTCGGGCGTCGACGTCCGCAAGGACCCGCTCGCGATGCAGCGCCTCAAGGAGGCCGCCGAGAAGACCAAGATCGAGCTCAGCTCGAGCCAGCAGACCGACATCAACCTGCCGTACATCACGGCGGACGCGTCGGGGCCGAAGCACCTCAACGTCAAGCTGACCCGCGCCAAGCTCGAGTCGCTGGTCGAGGACCTCGTGACCCGCACGATCGGCCCGTGCCGCACGGCGGTCAAGGACGCCGGCATCGCCATCGGCGACATCGCCGAGGTCATCCTGGTCGGCGGTCAGACGCGCATGCCGATGGTGCAGAAGGCGGTCAAGGACTTCTTCGGCAAGGAGCCGCGCAAGGACGTCAACCCGGACGAGGCGGTCGCGGTCGGCGCGGCGGTGCAGGGCGGCGTGCTGTCGGGCGAGGTCAAGGACGTGCTGCTGCTCGACGTCACCCCGCTGTCGCTCGGCATCGAGACGCTCGGCGGCGTGATGACGAAGCTCATCGAGAAGAACACCACGATCCCGACCAAGGCGACGCAGGTGTTCTCGACCGCGGACGACAGCC
>JAFEDP010000236.1 GCA_018241545.1 Pseudomonadota bacterium | reverse complement strand
GGCGCCCGGCCTCGCGGCGGCCCCCAGCGCTCGCGAGCGCGGCCCCGGCCGGCGGCGCCACCGGCGGCAGCGGCGCGAGCGGCGGCAGCTTGAGCACCGTGCCGATGCGCACCTCGCCCGGCTCGAGGTGGTTGTAGGCGGCGAGCTCCGCCGCCTTGAGCCCGTAGGCGACGGCGACGCGCTCGAGCGTCTCGCCCCGCCTCAGCCGGTGGCTCGGATCGCGCTTCTGGCCGTCGAAGCGCTCGCCCTGGGCGAGCCGCGCCAGCAGGTCCGCCGGATCGGCGTCGCCCGGGACGCGCAGCTCGAAGCCGCGCGGCACGTAGCGCTGCCCGCTCCAGACCGGGTCGAGCAGCGACAGGTTGAGCGCCCGCAGCAGGTCCTTGTCGGCGCCGAGGGCACGCTCGAGCGCCGGCGCGGGCACGAAGTACGGCAGCCGCACGATGCGGCTCGAGTCCGGCGGGGCGCGCTCGAGGCGCCCGAAGAAGCGCTCGGCGTTGCGGTCGATCTCGAGGGCGGCCAGGAACGAGACGTAGAAATTGCGCGAGGCGAAGCCGAAGGTCCGGCTCTGGTAGTTGCGCACGATCGTGACGATGTCGTCCGTGCCCATCAGCTCCTTGGCGCGGCGCATGCCGCCGGCGCCGTGGTTGTAGGCGGTGAGCGCCAGCGGCCACGAGCCCAGGATCGAGTAGTTGACGTTCAGGAACTGCGCCGCCGCCACCGTCGACTTGTACGGGTCGAGGCGCTCGTCGACGACCGAGTCGACGCGCAGCCAGCGCCGGCCCGTGGAGCGCATGAACTGCCAGATCCCGGCCGCGCCGACCTTCGAGTAGGCGCGCGGGTTGAACGAGGACTCGACGTGCGGCAGCGCCGACAGCTCGGCCGGCAGACCCTCCTTGCGCAGGGTGTCCTCGACGTGGTGCTCCCACGCGCCGGCGCGCACCAGCCCCTCGCGGAAGCGGTCGGCCTGGCCGAGCTGGAAGCGCACCCGGTCCGCCGCCTCGCGCAGCGCGGCGTTGGTGACGCCCGCCGGGAACAGCGCCAGCACGCGCTTCTCCTCGTCGCTCAGCCCCTCATGAGGCCCGCCGCCGAGGCGGCGCAGGATGCGCTCGTACTTGTCGCGCGCCGCGTCCACCGCATCGGCGCGTTCGCGCGGCGACAGGCCGGGCGCGAAGGCGAGTTCCTCGTAGACGACGTCGAGGTAGCGATCGTCGTGCAGCAGGCCACCCTGCGTCGTGACCTTGGTGTAGATGCGCTCCCAGAAGCGCACGTCCGGATCGAGCTGCGGCGGGCGCGGGAACTGGGCCGGATCGGCATGGGCGAGCGCGGCCAGGGCAAGCGCGACCGCCGCCGCGCCGCTGCGCCAACGCCATTGCCTGCGCCCCTCCCCGAGTCGGGCACCTCCGCTCATCCTGCCTCCGGACACCTGGATCCAGTGTCGCAAAGTCTTACACCAGACCCTGCGTGGATTATACAAGCTATTGATTCCATTGGGTGGCACGCGCCTTGCTTCCTCTGCTGCCAATGGAGCGCGCCGTCAGGACGGCGCGCGGGGCCTGCTGGGGGATGGCGGTACGGGATTGCCGGCGCGACGGCCTTGGCCGAGGCGCGAACAGCAACAACCAAAGGCGACCCGACCGTACTGGCGAGCTTGGCGGAGCGCGGCTGCTCCGCCCTGGATGCGCCCCGCGTGAGCGGGGCGTTTCTTTGTCTGCGTCACGCGCGCTCGGACCTGCGTCACAGATCCGCAGCCTCGTCGTGCACGGCTGTGGCGCAATCCTTATTTTCATATTGCATCCCGCCGATGCCAGCGGTGACGCAGGTAGGATCCACGCATGTCCCAGCAGTTCCGCAAGGACCCCAAGCCGACGGCGGCACCGCCCGGCGCCACGGCCGACCGCAAGTCGGGCCGCGTGCGCTTCGACGAGCGTGGCCAGGCGGTGTGGGAGTGGGCGGTCCAGACGGGGATGTTCGACCGCAACGCCAGCACGCAGCGGATCCGCGCGCTCACGGAGGCGCCGGTCAAGCTAGAGATCGCCGACGCGGCGGCGGAGAAGCCGGCGGCGCCGAAGCCGGCGAGCGGCAACCCCTACGAGCGCGCCGCGCGCGCACAGTCCGGGCGGCGCGAGCCGGCGGGCGGCGACCCTTACAGCCGCGGGCCGGCCCGCAGCCCCGAATCGATGAACTTCAACCCGTACGAGCGCTCGCCGTCGCGCCAGGCGCCCGGCGCCCGCCCTGCGCCCCGTACGCCGGTGCGCAAGCCCTAGCCGTCCGCGCCCGCCGCGCCCGGCCTCAGTGCAGGCCGGGCATCTGGAACAGAGCCTTCACCTCGTCGACCGCGCCGCGCGCCTCGGCCGCGACCTCGAGCACGCGTGACGGCTTGAGGCCGGTGATCTCGTAGGCCACCGGCTCGATCGGCGGCGCGTCCTCGAACTCGTCGCTCTCGACCTCGGCGAGCACCGCGGTCGAGTTCGCGAGGTGGACGATCGCCACGTCCAGCGGGAACTCGCTGGCGCGCGCCGGCGCGTGGTGGAACTCGATCGCCTCGACCAGGCTCGCCGGCAGCCGCCAGCGCCGCGCGAGCGCACCGCCGACCCGCGCATGGTCGAAGCCCAGGATCTGCTGCTCGCACAGGTGCAGGTCCGGCTCGTTCGGCGCGTCGATGGTCATCAGCAGCGCGCGGCGCTCCTCGGCCGGGAGCTTGTTGAACAGCACCAGCTGACCAACGTCGTGCAGCAGCCCCGCCACGAAGCTCGATTCCGGCCGGCCGCGCACGCAGCTGCCGGCGAGCGCGCGCGCGGCGACCGCGCACAGCACGCTGTGGTGCCAGAACGATCCCATCGAGACCAGGTCGTTGGGGATGCCGTTGAAGGCGCGTGCCGCCGACAGCCCGAGCGTCAGGTCGCGCACCTGGCGCGTGCCAAGCACGGCGATCGCACGCCCGACGGTGTCGACCTTGCGCTGCATGCCGAACATCGCGCTGTTGGCGAGCGCGAGCAGGCGCGCGGTCAGCGCCGGATCCTGCGCCACCGCCCGGCCGATGTCCTCGGCGGAGCTGCGCGGATCGTCCACGAGCTGGTTGATGCGGATCACGACCTCCGGCAGCGACACCAGGGTCGCGACGTCGGCGACGATATGGTCGGGATCGAGCATGGCTTGGGGGGCTCTCCGGGTCTCCGGTTAGATCGGCAGCGGCGTCCCGGACTTGAGTCCCCTAGAATGTCCCCATGGTCCTGCGGCTGCCCGCTTGGCTCGTCAGGCTCCGGATCAACTGGTGGGGGCCGTACCGCGGCGCCGGCATCCGGGTGACGGCGATCGCACCCGACTGGCGCGAGGTGCGGGTGGAGCTCGTGGCACGCCGCGGGAACCGCAATGCCTTCGGGACCCACTTCGGCGGCAGCCTGTACGCGATGACCGACCCGTTCTATGTGCTGATGCTGAGCCATGCGCTCGGGCCCGGTTACCGCGTCTGGGACCAGAGGGCCGAGATCGACTTCCTGCGCCCCGGCCGGGGTACGGTCCGGGCCGAGTTCCGCCTCGAGGCGGCGGAGGTCGAGCGCGTGCGCGCGGCCGTCGCCGGCGGCGACAAGCTGCTCCCGGAGTACACCGTGGAGGTGCGCGACGCCGCCGGAGAGGTCGTCGCGCACGTGCGCAAGCGCCTCTACGTGCGACGCGCGCGGGACGCCGCGCCGCCGGCGCACGCGGCCTGACAGGCCACGGAGCCACCCCATGGACGCCACGCCTACCGACGTCGCACGCATCGCGCACACCATCCAGCTGTCGGTGGCCCCGGTCTTCCTGCTGTCCGGCATCGGCGTACTGCTGGGCGTGCTGACGAACCGCCTCGCGCGCGTCGTCGACCGCGCGCGGCCGCTCGAGCAGCGCCACGCCGAGGCGGACCCGGTCGCGGCCGCGGAACTGCGCGCGCAGCTGACGTGGCTTGCGCACCGCGCCCGCCTGATGAACGTCTCGATCACGCTCTCGACCATCTCGGCGCTGCTGGTCGCGGTCGTCGTGGCGCTGCTCTTCGGCAGCGCGTTCGTGCACTTCAACCTCGCCGCGCCGGTCGCGGCCCTGTTCATCGCGGCGATGGTGTCGCTGGTCGGGGCGCTGCTGAGCTTCCTCGTCGAGATCCAAATCGCGACGCGCACGCTGCGCATCGGGCCGCCGCCCGAGGCCTGAGTCGCCGCCGAGAGCCGATTCACCGGCACCACTGCGGGGCTGCCGCGGGTCTCGTGCGGCTTGTACCCATCCAGCCTTTGCTGCACTGCGACTAAGCTGGTTTGGTCTGTCCAATGGACCTAGGGGGTCACATCATGAAACGGACTTTGGGCGCCGTCGCGCTCGCGACCGCCATCACCGGACTGCTCGCCACCAGCGCCGCGCGCGCGGACGAGGACGGCCCATTCATGATCCGCCTGCGGGCGGTCTACCTCGACTTCGCGCAAAAGTCGGACGCATTCACGCTGCCAACGGATCAGGCTGGCAACGTCGCGATTCCGAAGGACGCGATCACGCTCAACAAGAAGTGGATCCCGGACCTCGACCTCGAGTATTTCTGGACTAAGCACGTGTCGACCGAGCTCGTGCTTACGTATCCGCAGTCTCAGGACGTCACGGTCAACGTACCTAATCTGGGCGCCGTCGCCGTCGGCTCGTTCAAACACCTGCCGCCGACGCTGACCGCCAAGTGGAACTTCATGCCGGACAGCGTGTTCCGGCCGTACGTCGGCGTCGGCGTCAACCTGACGCTGTTCTCGAGCGTCGATCTCGCGGTCCCCGCCGTGCCGAACGTGCAGAGCACCGCTGTTCCACTCGACCTCCAGTCCAACAGCGTAGGCCTCGCCGGCCAGGTGGGCTTTGACGTCAAGGTCGCGCCCCACTGGTTCGTGAATGCCGACGTCAAGTACGTGCAGATCGGCACCGACGTCAAGGTCAAGGCCAACGGAGCGAAGCTCACCACCGTGAACGCCGATCCCTGGCTCTTCGGCGTGGGCATCGGCTACCGCTTCGGTGGCAGCGAGGCACCGGCACCGGCGCCGGCTCCCGCGCCGCCGCCGCCGAAGCCGGCACC
>JAFEDP010000235.1 GCA_018241545.1 Pseudomonadota bacterium | reverse complement strand
AAGCTCTCGTCCATCTGCATCAGGCGCATCTTGTCGCGGACCAGCTGCAGGAACTCGAAGGCGTCGACCTCGGGCTCGCCGGCGTGCTTGCGGCGCGCGTTGAGCGCGGCCTTGAGCAGGTAGACGTTGTTGACGCCGGGGATCTCGACCGGGTACTGGAAGCCGAGGAACAGGCCGCGCCGCGCGCGCTCCTCGGCCGGCAGCGCCAGCAGGTCCTCGCCGAGGTAGCGCACCGAGCCCGCCTTGACGTCGTAGTCCGGGCGGCCGGCGAGCACCTGCGACAGCGTGCTCTTGCCGGCGCCGTTCGGCCCCATGATCGCGTGCACCTCGCCGGCGCGCACCGTCAGGTCCAGCCCGTCGAGAATGCGCCGCCCCTGCACCTCGACCGCGAGCCCGCGGACTTCGAGGATGACGTCGCCCCTGTGGATGCCACTCATGCCGAATCTCCTGGTGCCGGTCAGCCGACCGCGCCCTCGAGGCTGACCGCGAGCAGGTTCTGCGCCTCGACCGCGAACTCCATCGGCAGCTCCTTGAACACGCTCTTGCAGAAGCCGCTGACGATCATGTTGACGGCGTCCTCGGCCGACAGCCCGCGCTGCAGGCAGTAGAACAGCTGGTCCTCGCCGATGCGCGAGGTCGTGGCCTCGTGCTCGACGGTCGCGGTGGGGTTCCTGACCTCGACGTACGGGAACGTGTGCGCGCCGCACTGCGCGCCCATCAGCAGCGAGTCGCACTGCGTGTAGTTGCGCGCACCGTCGGCGGCCGGCAGCACCTTGACGAGGCCGCGGTAGGTGTTGTGGGCGCGGCCCGCCGAGATGCCCTTGGACACGATGGTGCTGCGGGTGTTGCGCCCGACGTGGATCATCTTGGTGCCGGTGTCGGCCTGCTGGCGGTGGTTGGCGACCGCCACCGAGTAGAACTCGCCGACCGAGTTCTCGCCCAGCAGCACGCAGCTCGGGTACTTCCAGGTGATGGCCGAGCCGGTCTCGACCTGGGTCCAGGAGATGCGCGAGTTGCGCCCGCGGCACTCGCCGCGCTTGGTCACGAAGTTGTAGATGCCGCCGACGCCGTTCTCGTCGCCCGGGTACCAGTTCTGCACCGTCGAGTACTTGATGCTGGCGTCGGCCTCGGCGACCAGCTCGACGACCGCGGCGTGCAGCTGGTTCTCGTCACGCTGCGGGGCCGAGCAGCCCTCGAGGTAGCTCACGTAGCTGCCCTCGTCGGCGATGATCAGCGTGCGCTCGAACTGCCCGGTCTTGGCGGCGTTGATCCGGAAGTAGGTCGACAGCTCCATCGGGCAGCGCACGCCGCGCGGCACGTAGACGAACGAGCCGTCGCTGAACACTGCCGAGTTGAGCGCCGCGTAGAAGTTGTCGGTCGGCGGCACCACGCTGCCGAGGTAGCGCTCCAGCAGCGCCGGGTGCTCGCGCACCGCGTCCGAGAACGGGCAGAAGATCACGCCCGCCTCGGCGAGGCGGGCCTTGAAGGTGGTCGCGACCGAGACGCTGTCGAACACCGCGTCGACCGCGACCCCGGCGAGCCGCGCGCGCTCGTGCAGCGGAACGCCGAGCTTGTCGTAGGTCGCGAGCAGCTTGGGGTCGACCTCGTCCAGGCTCTTCGGCGCGTCGGACTTCGCCTTCGGCGCCGAGTAGTACGAGATCGCCTGGTAGTCGATCGGCCGGTAGGCGACGTGCGCCCAGTGCGGCTCGCGCATCGTGCACCAGTGGCGGAACGCCTTCAGGCGCCACTCCAGCAGGAACGCCGGCTCGCCCTTCTTGCGCGACAGCCACCGGATCACGTCCTCGTCGAGGCCCGGCGGCAGGGTATCGGCGTCGATGTCGGTGACGAAGCCGTGCCGGTAGCTCTGCGCGACCAGCGCGTCGAGGTCGGTGGGGGTGCTGGCCATGGCGGGACTCAGGCGCGGGCGCGCAGCGTCGGGCGCGGCCCGAGCACCACGGTCAGGTCCGGGGCCGGCAGCGCGGTGCCGTCGCGGCCGGTGAGCTGGGTCAGCGTGACGTCGCCCAGGGCGCGCCGGATCGCGACGTTGACGCGCTGCCAGCTGCGGCCGACGCGGCAGCTCGGCTCGAGGTCGCACTGGCCGGGGTGCGTGGCACACTCGGTCAGGCCCACCGGGCCCTCGACCGCGTCGATGATGTCCGCGGCGCTGATGGAATCGGCCGCGCGCGCGAGCGCATAGCCGCCGTGCGCCCCGCGCGTCGAGGCCACAAGGCCAGCGCGCTGCAGGCCCTTGAGCACCTTGCTGACGGTCGGCAGGCCGATCCGGGTGAGCTCGGCGAGTTCGACGGCCGTGCGCCGGCAGGCCTCGTCTCCGGCGAGCTGGGCGAGGATCACGGTGGCGTAGTCGGTCATCTTGCTGATGCGGAGCATGGCCGCTCTCCTGATTCAGGACCATTTTAGTCCTGATAGCGGCGGCCGCCAAGCGGGTGCCGCCGCGACCGGCCGGCGGGCGAGGGGGATCCGCTACAATAGGGAACTTCGTCCCGTGCAGCCGGTCCGTGGGAGTCGCGGCGGCGCCACAGCCAGGAGTCCCCAGATGAATCGCACCGAACTCGCGCGTATCGCGCACGCCATGACGGCCAAGGGCCGCGGGATCCTCGCCGCCGACGAGAGCACTGGGACCATCAAGAAGCGCTTCGACAAGATCAAGCTCGAGTCGACCGAGGAGAATCGGCGCGCGTACCGCGAGATGCTGTTCACCGCGCCGGGCGCGGCCGACCACATCTCCGGGGTCATCCTCTACGACGAGACGCTGCGTCAGTCGACCAAGGGGGGCGAGCGCTTCGCCGACCTCCTGACGCGCCTCGGCGTCGTGCCGGGCATCAAGGTCGACGCCGGCACCAAGCCGATGCCGAATTTCCCGGGCGAGGTCATCACCGAGGGCCTCGACGGCCTGGCGGGGCGCCTCGCCGAGTACCACCAGCTCGGCGCCCGCTTCGCCAAGTGGCGTGCCGTGATCGACATCGGCGCCGGCATCCCGACGCGCACCTGCATCGAGACCAACGCCGAGCTGCTCGCGCGCTACGCGGCGCTGTGCCAGGCGGCCGAGATCGTGCCGATCGTCGAGCCCGAGGTGCTGATGGACGGCGGCCACACGCTGGAGCGCTGCGAGGAGGTCACCGATGCGGTGCTGTGCGAGGTGTTCGACCGGCTGTTCGCGCACCGCGTGTACCTCGAGGGCATGGTGCTCAAGCCCAACATGGTGATCTCCGGCCAGAAGTGCCCCGACCGCGCCGGTCCGGCGCAGGTCGCCGAGGCGACGCTGCGCTGCCTCCGGCGCCGCGTGCCCTCGGCGGTGCCCGGCATCGCGTTCCTGTCCGGCGGCCAGAGCGAGGCGGAGGCGACCCATCACCTCGACCTCATGAACCGCGCGGGCGGCCTGCCGTGGGCGCTGACGTTCAGCTACGGGCGCGCGCTGCAGGCGAGCGCACTCGCCGCCTGGGGCGGAGCCCCGGCGCAGGTCGCGGCCGGCCAGCGCGAGTTCCTCAAGCGGGCGCGCCTCAACGGGCTCGCGACCCAGGGCAAGTACGAGCCGGCGCTCGAGAAGCAGGCGGCCTGACGGCCGCGCCGCCGACCCGAATGGATCCTGCCAGCGCGCCGGGAGGCCCGGCACCGACCGCCTGCATCGCGCGCCTCAGCGGCGTCGTGTACGCGGTCGGCGGCCGGACCGTGTTCGACGGCCTCGACATCGAGATCGAGCGCGGCAAGATCACCGCGATCATGGGGCCGTCGGGCACCGGCAAGACCACCCTGCTGCGCCTGATCACCGGCCAGATCCGCGCCAGTGCCGGCCGGGTCGAGGTCGACGGCGAGGACCTCGGCGGGCTCAACCGCGACGGCCTGTACCGGCTGCGGCGGCGCATGGGCATGCTGTTCCAGAACGGTGCGCTGCTCACCGACCTCGACGTCTACGAGAACGTCGCGTTCCCGCTGCGCGAGCACACCAACCTGCCGGAGGCGCTGATATCGCGCATCGTGCTGATGAAGCTGCAGGCGGTCGGGCTGCGCGGCGCCGCGCGGCTGATGCCGGCCGAGCTCTCCGGCGGCATGGCGCGGCGCGTGGCGCTCGCGCGCGCGATCGTCATGGACCCGAAGATCCTGATCTACGACGAGCCCTTCGCCGGCCTGGACCCGATCGCGATGGGCGTGGTGCTGCGCCTGATCCGCAGCACCAACGACGCGCTCGGGCTCACCAGCATCGTCGTCTCGCACGACGTGCAGGAGATCGGCATCCTGGCCGACCGCGCCTACCTGCTGTCGGCCGGCCGGGTCGCGGCGGCGGGCACGCCGGCGACCCTGAGCGCCGACCCCGCCCCGGCCGTGCGGCAGTTCATGGCCGGCGAGGCGGACGGGCCGGTGCCGTTCCACTACCCGGCGCCGGACTACGCCGAGCAGCTGCTCGGCGGCGAGGTGCCGGCGTGAGCTTCCTGACCGAGGTCGGCGGCGGCGGCCGCGAGCTCGTCGGGAAGTGGGGCCGCTTCGCGCTGTTCTTCGGCCGGCTGCTGGCGGTCTCGCCGCGCGCGCTCCGGCGCCCGCGGCTGCTGGTGGACCAGCTGCACAACACCGGCGCGCTGTCGCTCGTGATCATCATGCTGTCGGGGCTGTTCGTCGGCATGGTGCTCGGCCTGCAGGGTTTCGACCTGCTGCGCCGCTTCGGCTCGACCGAGTCGCTGGGATCGGCGGTCGCGCTCGGGCTGCTGCGCGAGCTCGGGCCCGTGGTCACGGCGCTGCTGTTCGCCGGGCGCGCGGGCACCGCGCTGACCTCGGAGATCGGCCTCATGAGCGCCACCGACCAGCTGGCGGCGCTCGAGATGATGGCGGTCGACCCGGTGCGGCGCGTGTGCGCGCCGCGCTTCATCGGCGGCGTGCTGGCGATGCCGCTGCTGGCGGCGATCTTCAGCGCCACCGGCATCTTCGGCGGCCAGCTCGTCGGCGTGACGCTGATGGGCGTGGACGCCGGCCAGTTCTGGTCGCAGATGCGCGGCTCGGTGGAGCTGCGCGACATCACCGAGGGCATCATCAAGAGCGGGGCCTTCGGCCTCGCCTGCAGCGCGATCGCCG
>JAFEDP010000234.1 GCA_018241545.1 Pseudomonadota bacterium | reverse complement strand
TACTGCGCGACGCCGGCGTCCGGGTCACCGAGGTCAAAGCGGCAGTCGACGAGTACGAGCCGGGGCCCGCCCGCGAGCGCGGCGAGCGTCGGCACGTCGACGAGCGTCTGGTGACTCATGGCGGGCCCTCCGGTCGGCGCGAGTGTAGCGCGGCGCCGCGACGACGACCGTGCCGGCGGCGGACGGCCCCGCCCGCCGCGCCGGCCGGTTGAGGTACAGTAGCGCCCGCTCGCGCTGGACCGCGCGCGACGCTTTGGAATCGGGCCGCGCAGGCGTCCGGCGCATCGGGTAGTTGGGGAATCATGACCACCGAACACAAGATCCACGTGACCTTTCCCGGACGGCTGATCTTCATCGGCTTCGGCAGCATCGGCCAGGGCGTGCTGCCGCTGATCCTGCGCCACATCGGCGGGCTGGCGCGCGAGCGCATCACGATCGTCACCGCCGACGACGCCGGCCTCGAGTGCGCGCGCGAGTACGGCATCCGCTTCGTCAAGCAGCCGCTGACGCGCGAGAACTTCCGCCAGGTGCTCGAGCCGATGGTCGGCCGCGGCGACTTCGTGCTCAACGTCTCGGTCGACGTGTCCTCGATCGCGCTCGTCAAGTTCTGCTGGGAGCGCGGCGCGCTCTACCTCGACACCTGCATCGAGCCCTGGCCGGGCGGCTACACCGACCCGTCGCTGTCGCCGTCGCGCCGCTCGAACTACGCGCTGCGCGAGGAGGCCCTGGCGCTCCGGAAGCTCAAGGACAAGGACGGCACGCCGCGCCCGACCGCGGTGCTCACCCACGGCGCCAACCCGGGCCTCGTGCAGCACTTCCTCAAGCAGGCGCTGCTCGACGTCGCCGGCGATCTCGGCCTCGACCCCGGCCGGCCGCGGGGCCGCGACGAGTGGGCGGCGCTGGCGCGCCGCGTCGGCGTCAAGGTCGTGCACATCGCCGAGCGCGACACGCAGGTGCCGAGCGTGCCCAAGCGCATCGGCGAGTTCGTCAACACCTGGTCGGTCGACGGCTTCGTCAGCGAGGGCTCGCAGCCCGCCGAGCTCGGCTGGGGCGCGCACGAGCGCAACTTCCCGCGCGACGGCCGCAAGCACGACTTCGGCGGCGGCGCGGCGATCTACCTGATGCAGCCGGGCGCCGCCACGCGCGTGCGGACCTGGACGCCGAAGGCCGGCCACATCCACGGCTTCCTGATCACGCACGGCGAGGCGATCTCGATCGCCGACTACTACACCGTGCGCGACGGCGACCAGGTCGTGTACCGCCCGACCGTGCACTACGCCTACCACCCGTGCGACTCGGCGGTGCTGTCGGTGCACGAGTTCGCGGGCCGCAACTGGCGCCTGCAGGACCAGAAGCGCATCCTGATGAACGAGATCGAGTCGGGCGGCATCGACGAGCTCGGCGTGCTGATCGCCGGCCACAAGAAGAACGCCTACTGGTACGGGTCGCAGCTGTCGATCGACGAGGCGCGCCGCCTCGCGCCCTACAACAACGCGACCAGCCTGCAGGTCACGGTCGCGGTGCTGTCCGGGCTCATCTGGGCGATCGAGAACCCGAGCGAGGGCGTGGTCGAGCCCGATGAGATGGACTTCGAGCGCAACCTCGAGATCTGCCGGCCGTACCTCGGGCCGGTGGTCGGCGAGTACACCGACTGGAACCCGCTGCACGACCGCGCGCGGCTGTTCCCGGAGGACCTCGACACCTCCGACCCGTGGCAGTTCAAGAACGTGCGCGTGCTCTGAGGCGCGCTCAGCCGGGCGCGGCGCCGTAGCGCACGCCGACGATCGTCAGGCGCACGCGCCCGCCCGGCAGCTCCACCGTCACGTCCTCGTCGAGCCGGTGCCCGAGCAGCGCGCGGCCGAGCGGCGCGTCCATGCTGACGAAGCGCGCGTCCATGTCGAACTCGTCGGGGCCGACGATGCGGTGCGCGCGCCGCTCGCCGTCCTCGTCCTCGAGCTCGACCCAGGCGCCGAAGAACACGCGCGTCGGGTCCGACGGCGGCTGCTCGACGACGACGATGCCCTCGAGGCGCTTCCTGAGGAAGCGCACGCGCCGGTCGATCTCGCGCAGCCGCCGCTTGCCGTAGGTGTACTCGGCGTTCTCCGAGCGGTCGCCCTGCGCGGCGGCCTCGGCCACCGCCTGCGTGACCTGCGGCCGCTCGATGCGCCACAGCTGGTCGAGCTCGGCCTTCAGCCGTTCGTAACCCGGCCGCGTTATGTATTGCGACCCGGGCCGGACGGGCGGTCGCCAGCGCCCCATGGAGACCTCCGTCTGAGGGAATCCCGGCGCGTATTGGGACATAAGTCACGGACGCCGGGACATGCCGTTCATAAGCTCCCGACCCATGAGCGTCAAGTTCTACACCCGCTTCGTGGCCGACCTCGGTTCCAAGGGACCGAGCGAGTACACCGGGATCGTGGAGCTCGGCATGCAGGACACCGTGCCGACGGATCCGCGGCGCGTGGCGACGCTGATCGCGCGCGACCTCGACCTCGAGGCCGAGGAGATCCGCGTGCTGCAGTGGGCGCGCCTGCACTGAATCCCCTAGCGGACTTTCCTTCCCTTCGAAAGAGTCCGCTTTCCAAACCCCGGGTCTTCGACCTGGGGTTTTTTTTCGCCCGCGACCCGGGCGCGGGGCGCTGCGTATAGAAGTGCTCGTTCGCCGCCGGGGTCGTCAGCGGGAGGCGCCGTCTGGTCCCGACGGGCCGAACACCCCGCGCAGCAGCGCCGTCGCCTCCTCGACGCCGCGGGCGTTGAGCGCGTACAGCCGCAGCGGTCCGCGCGCCTCGCTGCGCACGAGGTCCGCCGCCTTGAGCCGCTTGAAATGGTGCGACAGCGTCGCCTTCGAGAGCGGGACGGCCTCGGCGAGCTCGCCCGCACTGCGGGGTCCGTCCCGCAGCCGCCGCAGGATCTCGCGCCGGTGTGGGTCGGCGAGGGCCTTGAACACGAGGTCGGCGTGCGCCATTTATTTCGAAATCTATCGAAATGACTGGGGGCCGGCAACCGATGTCGGGCGCGCCGGGCCGGGCGCGCGGCGCGACGGGGCGTCGCCGGGGTCGCGCCGGGGCGCGGGTATCATCCGCCGGTGTCGTTCAAGGACCACTTCTCGCGCCAGGCGGGCGACTACGGGCGCTTCCGGCCACGCTATCCCGCGGCGCTCGCGGCGCACGTCGCGGCCCTCGCGCCCGGCCGCGGCCTCGCGCTCGACCTCGCGACCGGCAACGGCCAGGCGGCGCTCGACCTCGCCGAGCACTTCGAGCGCGTGCTGGCGAGCGATGCCTCGGCGGCGCAGCTCGGCCACGCGGTTGCCCACCCGCGCATCCAGTACCTGCGGCACACGGCCGAGCGGCTGCCGCTCGCCGCTGGCGTCGCCGACGCCGTGGTCGCCGCGCAGGCCGCGCACTGGTTCGACTTCGGGCGCTTCTACCCGGAGGTGCGGCGAGTGCTGCGCCCGGGCGGCGTGGTGGCGCTGTGGACCTACGAGACGTTCCGGGTCGACGCCGCGGTCGATGCGTGCGTCGATCGCTTCTACCGCGAGGTCGTCGGCCGCTACTGGCCGCCGGAGCGGCGCTACGTGGAGGAGGGCTACCGGACGCTGCCGTTCCCGCTCGAGGAACTGGCGGCGCCCCCGTTCGAGCTCACGCACGCCTGGACGCTGGAGCGAGCGATCCAGTACCTCGGGACCTGGTCCGCGGTCGACCGCTACCGGGCGGCGCGCGGCAGCGACCCGCTGCCGGCGCTCGCGGCCGAACTCGCGCCGCTGTGGCCGCCGGGCGAGGAACGACCGGTTCGCTGGCCGGTCCACTTGCGTATGGGCCGGGTAGCGCCCATATAGTGCCGGCGGCGGCCCGCCGGGCCGCAAGGAGGGATCATGCGATCGAATCTGCGCACTGCCTGGCTCGCCGCCGTCGTGGCCGCCGGCGCCTTGGTGTCCGGCTGCGGCTACAACAATATCCAGCTGCTGGACGAGCAGACGAAGTCCGGCTGGTCGGAGGTGCTGAACCAGTACCAGCGGCGCGCCGACTTGATCCCCAACCTCGTCAACACCGTCAAGGGCTACGCGCAGCAGGAACAGACGGTGCTGATCGGCGTCACCGAGGCGCGCGCCAAGGCGACCTCGATCAAGGTGGACGCCAACGACGCCGAGTCGCTCAAGAAGTTCCAGCAGGCCCAGGGCGAGCTCTCGGGCGCACTGTCGCGCCTGCTGGCCGTGACCGAGAACTACCCGAACCTCAAGTCGGACGAGAACTTCCGCGCGCTGCAGTCGCAGCTCGAGGGCACCGAGAACCGCATCACCGTCGCGCGCAAGCGCTACATCGACTCGGTCCAGAACTACAACGTCACGATCCGCCAGTTCCCCGTCAACCTGACGGCGATGATGTTCGGCTACAAGGTCAAGCCGAACTTCAGCGTCGAGAACGAGGCGCAGATCAGCAAGCCGCCCACGGTCGACTTCGGCGCGGCGCCGGCCAAGCCGACCGGCTGAGCGATGCACGGCGACCGGCGTGGCTCGCGATGGCGGGCGCATCTGGCGGCGTCGCTTGCGGCGCTGGCGCTCGCCGTGGGCGCGGCGCCGGCGCGCGCCGAGGTGCCGCTGCCGCCGGTCGCCCGGGTCACCGATCTCACCGGCACCCTGAGCGAGGCGCAGCGCACCGCGCTCGATCAGAAGCTGGCGGCGTTCGAGGCCCGCAAGGGCAGCCAGATCGTGGTGCTGGTGCTGCCCACCACCGCACCCGAGGACATCGCCCAGTTCGGGATCCGGCTGGCGGACGCCTGGAAGATCGGGCGCCGCGGCGCCGACGGCCAGCGCATCGATGACGGCCTGATCCTGATCGTCGCCAAGGACGACCGGCGCGTGCGCATCGAGGTCGGCACCGGCCTCGAGGGCGCCGTCACCGACTTCGCCGCGAGCCGCATCATCGACGAGTTCCTGCGGCCGCGCTTCCGGGCCGGCGACTACTACGGCGGCATCGACCAGGCCGTCGACCGGCTGATCGGGCTCGTCGACGGCGAGCCGCTGCCCGCGCCCAAGGCCGAGCGCCGCGGCGCACGCGACGGCGGCCAGTCGGTGTTCGTGCTGGTG
>JAFEDP010000233.1 GCA_018241545.1 Pseudomonadota bacterium | reverse complement strand
CCCTGTTGCTCGTCGGCCTGATCGGGCTCGTCGTGCGCAGGATCCGGCGGCAGGCGACCTTGGCCGGCTGACCGGCGCGGGAGCCATGGAGCAGGAGGCGCGTCCCTCGGCATCGAGGGGCGCGCCTTCGTCGTAAGGAGCTGCGGCTCGATGTGGCGCGCGATCGCGAATGACCTGGCGCTCGACCGCCCCCCCGGACGCCCGGGAGATCCCGTCTGGCTCGGCCTCGCCCTGCTCGCGCTCGCGGCGAGTGCCGTCGTGTGGAGCGTGGTCGGCGTCGACCCCCTTCCAATGCGACCTCGCGATGCGACGGCTTGGCTCGGCCTCCTCGCCTGGCAGCCACTGATCGAAGAACTCCTGTTCCGCGGCCTCGTCCAGGGGACGCTGCTGCAGACCCGTGCCGGGCGTGCCGCCTGGGGCCCCGTGTCTGCGGCCAACCTCACCGCTTCGGGCCTATTCACCGCGGCCCACTTCCTCCACCACGCGCCGCTCTGGGCGGCAGCGACGCTCGGGCCCTCGCTCGCGCTTGGCTGGCTGCGCGAGCGCCATCGCTCCACGTGGTCTGCCGTCATCGCACACGCGCTCTTCAACGCGGCGTTCTTCGGCGGGTCGATGCTCGTCGCCGGTTGAACCGGGCGGAACCGCGATCGACCTTCGGATGCACGCAGTGCGTCTTTAGAGTGCGCATAGCCAGCGCGCGTACGTTGATGGTTATCCGCCATCCGGGATGAAGCGCGTGCGTACGCGCGAGAGGAGAGCCATCATGAAAAACCTGATCGTCAAGCTTTTCGCGCTGCTGGCCATGACGTTTCTAGTCTGGGCCGGAGGCTGTGGTGGCGATTCCTCCAGCGGCGGTACGACCCCGCCGCCGGCGTCGTCCGGCGTCGTCGGCGTCGGCGTCATCACTCAGTTCGGCAGCGTCTACGTGACCGGGCTGCGGTTCGACGTCAGCGCAGCGCAGGTGCTGGTCAACGGCGTCGCCGCGGCCGAATCCGACCTCAAGGTCGGGCAGTACGTCCGCGTCAAGGGACACTCCGACGGCGCGCAGTACCACGCGGACGTTATTCGCTACGACGACGTGCTCGAGGGGCCGATTACCAGCATCGATTCCGCCCTGAGTTCGTTCGTCGCCATGGGACAGACGGTGCACGTCACCTCCGCGACCACGATCGACTCCGCGATCGCGCCGGCATCGATCGCCGGCCTCGCAGTCGGCCAGGTCGTTGAAGTCAGCGGGCCCGTGCCGGCACCGGGCGCCGCGATCGACGCCACGCGCGTCGGGCCGCGAATCGGCAGCGGGCCGTACGACGTCACCGGGTTCGTCACCGGGCTCGATGGCACGCTGCATCGCTTCGCCCTGAACGGCCTCGTCGTCGACTTCTCGACCGCGACGCTCGACGGATTCTCGAGCGGCCAGCCGGCGAACGGCGACCTGGTGCTGGTCAAGGGGTCGACGTTCAACCTCGACGGGTCGTTGCTCGCGATCCGCGTCGAGTTCCGCTCCGACGACTGGCTGACCATCGCGACCGGCAACCAGCTCCGCGTCGAGGGCGGGATCAGCGACTTCGTATCGACGGTCCAGTTCAAGGTCGCCGGCTGGCCGGTGACGACGAGCGCCGCCACGGTTTACGAGCACGGCACCGCCGCGAACCTCGCCAACGACGTCAAGGTCGCGGTCGAGGGACGCGCCGATGCCACCGGGACGCTCGTCGCCGAGAAGATCCGCTTCCAGGAGGTCAACACGGTTCGCCTGGTCGCGCCGATCGAGCGGCTGACAGCCGCCTCGCGTTCGATGCAGCTGTTCGGGCTCACCGTGACGACCGACGATCTGACGCGCTTCGAGGATCAGACCGCCATGCAGTTGCGCAGCATCGGTTACGCCGACCTCGCCGTTGGCGACTGGGTCGACGTCCGCGGCTACGAGGACCCGGCGGCCAGCAACGCCGTGACCGCGACGCGCGTCGTGCGCATCACGGCCCAGGACGCGGTCCAGCTGCGCGGCCCGTTCCGCACGCCTGCACCTCCGGCGTTCCGGATCCTGTCGGCCACGGTGCTGACCACGGACGCAACGCACTTCCTGCTCGAGGAGGACGTCCACCTGACGGCTGACGCGTTCTTCGAACAGGCCATCGGCCAGATCGTCGAGGCCTGGGGCGCGTGGGACGGGACGGCACTGACCGCAACGCGCGTCGAGATCAAGGTCGCTGACGACTGAAAGCGGCCCGATGACCGGGCCGAGGTGGCGGCGGGCGCCCCGCGGGGCGCCTCGTCGCCGGCCGGTCCGGCGCGGCACCACGGAGCGATCCCCATGCGTGATGACCCGGCCTCGCTCTCGCAAACCCCGGCATCGGTTCCCGAACCGCCGGCGCCGGGCCCGGACACCCGGGCCGCGAAGGCACCGGCTGCAGCCGCCGCGCCTGCCGCAGATACGGATGTCGGGGCCGAGTGCCCCGCTCAGAATGGGCAGATGCGAGTCCTGGTAGTCGACGACTCGGAGCGCGTCCGCAACACCCTGGCGGCCGGTCTGCGCGCCCATGGTATGGCCGTCGAGACAGCCGCGGACGGCGCCCAGGCCCTGACGCTGATCAACGGCCTGCCCTTCGACGTCGTCGTGCTCGACCTCATGATGCCGCAGCTCGACGGCATGGCGGTGCTGCGCGAGCTCAAGCCTCGCAGCGCAAAGCCGCGCATCCTCGTACTCTCGGCGCGCGATCAGGTCCAGGACCGGGTCGAGGCCCTCAATCTGGGCGCGGACGACTACCTCGTGAAGCCGTTCTCGTTCGATGAGCTCGAGGCCCGGCTGCATGCACTCGCTCGCCGTCGCTACGAGGCGGCGTCGCCTGTCCTGCGCCACGGTCGCCTGACGATCGACACCGCCGCACGGCTGGCGCGGGTCGATGACACCGTGCTCCCCCTGACTCCCCGGGAGTACTCCCTGCTCGAGTTGCTGGTGCGGCGCAGGGGACGCGTGCTCAGCCGAACCACGATCTTCGAGCAGCTCTACCAGAGCGACAGCGCGGCCTCCGACACCGTGATCGAGGTGCTGATCAGCACGATGCGCGCCAAACTTGCCAAAGCTGAACTTTCCGACCTGGTCGAGACGCGCCGCGGCTTCGGCTATGTGGTTCCCTGACCGCGGACCAGGATCACTGGTCAAGCGACTCGGGAGCCGCCTCGCCGCCGGCATCATCGCGGTGGCTACTCTGGGCTTCCTCGGCCTGCAGCTTGTGATCGGCCGCGAACTCAAGGCGCACGCCGACCGGGATCTCGCCTTGCGCGAAGAGGCGATCGCCACCTTTGCAGCCACCCATCCGGGATCCGAGAGCGTCGGCGACTTCATGGGGCGATTCCGCGCCGGCGCGCATGAGGACTTCTTCGAGATCTGGGCCGAGGATGGACGGCTTCTGTCGCGCTCGGACTCGAGCGGTACGTCGGTACTCGACCATCCCAAGGGTATCGGCACCACGCCGGTCTTCTATGACACTGCGCTGCCGGACGGACACCGGGGTCGGGCGATTGCCGCGTACTTTCCACTGCCCGACGGCGATCCCCGCGGCGCACTGCTGGTCGTGACGGCCGAGGAAACCGAGACCTTCGTCGCGCTTGGCCGGCTCGTGACGATCACCCTGCTCCTCGCGAGCGGCGTGACGCTGCTCGTGCTCCTGCCGATCACCCGCGCCGTCGTGCGGCGGACCCTCCGCCCGATCGGCGAATTCGCCCAGCGCCTCGAACGCGTCAATCCGGACTCCCTGCAGGAACCACCGGTCGAGCGGTCGCTGCCACTCGAGTTGCAGCCGCTGGCGGCAAGCTTCTCGGCACTGCTCAAGCGGTTGATGGACGCGCTCGACCGGGAAAAGCGCTATGCCCGCCACCTGGCCCACGAGCTGCGCAACCCGCTCGCCGCCCTGCGCCTGCTCGCCGACGTCGGCACCGAGGCGCGCGACCCCGAGGCCATGCGGGCGGCCATTCGGGACATCGGCGCCACCGCCGCCGAGTTGCAGCAGGTCGTCGAATCGCTGCTGGCGCTGACCCGCTTCGAGGCCGGGCTCGAGCGGCCCGAGCTCGAACCGGTCGACCTCGGCACCGAGCTGCGCCGCCAGGTCGCCGCGGCCGGGGCGATGGCACTCAAGCCGGGCGTCGCGATCGACCTCGATACCCCGGCCGAGTGGTGGGCCTATACCGACCCCCTGCTGCTCCATCGCCTGGTGGGCATCCTCATCACGAACGCAGTCACCTACGCGCCGCCAGATTCGCGCGTCGTGGTCGCGCTGCGAGCCGATGGCAGCCTGCAGATGGCCAATCCGGCGCCGCACCTCGTGCCGGAGGACATCCCCCGGCTCGGCGAGCGATTCGTCCGCATCGACGGCGGCGACCGCGGAACTCACGCCGGGCTGGGGCTCTCCCTCGCCTTCGCCATCGCGCGAGTCCTGCAGCTGCACCTCGAGCTTGCCCTCGACGCCAAGGGCTGGTTCAACGCCACGATCACCGGGTTTCGGACGCTGCCGGCCGCACCAGAGGCATCGCCGCTCGCAGGTTCGCCCAGCGGCCCGGAATCCGCGCACCGAGCGCCCGAGCGCCCCGCTTAACCGGGATCGGGCGCGCGCCCGATGATCGCGTCGACCTGTGCGAGGTCGGCCTCGGTATCGACGCCCGGCCCTGGCCGCTCAACCGCGACTGCCACCGCGATCGCGAGGCCATGCTCGAGCGCCCGCAACTGCTCTAGCCGCTCAGCCAGCTCGAGCGGGGTCGGGGCGAGCGCCGCGAGGCGGCGCAGGGCCGCCACCCGGTAGGCGTACAGGCCGATGTGCCGCAGCGCACCCGCGTAGCGCGACGCGTCGTCGCGTCCGGCTGCGACCGCATCGCGCGGCCAGGGGATCGGCGCCCGGCTGAAATAGAGCGCCCGTCCGGCGCGGTCGCAGACCACCTTGACGGCGTTCGGATCCGCAAACTCCGCGGCGCTCTCGATCGGCGTCGCGAGCGTCGCGACCGATGCGCCATCGCTCGCCGCGAGCAGCGACGCCACCTGCGCGACGTTCGCGCTCGGCAGCAGCGGCTCGTCGCCCTGCACGTTGACGATGATCTCGTCGCGCCCGT
>JAFEDP010000232.1 GCA_018241545.1 Pseudomonadota bacterium | reverse complement strand
CGCCGCCACGAGCTTCGCATACCGGCGCTCCGGTATCTCGGGCCGGCCCGCCACGCGGGCCCCGGTCCGGCCGTAGTGCCTTGCTGCGGCGCGGCCTGCCGCGACCCCGCAGCCGGGGCCGCGCCGTGTACGATCGCGCCAGTGCCGCCCCGCAGGGTTCGCCATGCCACGCCCGGACGCCGCCGCGCTGTCCGCGATCGGCCGCACGCCGCTCGTCGAGCTGCGTCGCATCGTGCCGCCGCAGGCCGCGCGCGTATTCGTGAAGCTCGAAGCCTTCAACCCGACGGGCTCCTACAAGGACCGGATGGCGCTCGCCATGATCGAGCAGGCGGAGCGGCGCGGCGAGCTGCGGCCCGGCATGACGGTGGTCGAGTACACCGGCGGCAGCACCGGCTCCTCGCTCGCCTTCGTCTGTGCCTGCAAGGGCTACCGCTTCAGGGTCGTGAGTTCCGACGCGTTCGCGCCGGCGAAGCTGCGCACCATGCAGGCGTTCGGCGCCGAGCTCGAGATCGTCGCCAGCGCGGGTGGGCGCATCACGCCCGACCTGATCCCGCGCATGATGGAGCGCGCGCGCACGCTCGCCGCCGCGCCCGACGCCTACTTCACCGACCAGATCCGCAACCGCGACTCGCTGATCGGCTACGAGGGCATCGGCTCCGAACTCCTCGAGCAGCTGCCGGACGGCATCGACGCCTTCGCCGCCGCGGTCGGCGGCGCCGGCATGCTGATGGGCGTGGCGCGCGTGCTGCGGTCACGGTGGCCGGCAACGCGCATCGTGGCGCTCGAGCCGGCCTCCGCCCCGCTGCTCACGCGCGGCGAGCCGGGGACGCACCACGTCGAGGGGATCGGCATCGGGATCGTCCCGCCGCTGCTCGATCGCGCGCTCTGCCCGGAGGCGCGGGCCATCGACGAGTCCGAGGCGCGGGCCGTGTGCCGGCGCCTCGCGCGCGAGGAGGGCATCCTCGCCGGCACGTCCTCGGGCCTCAACGTCGCCGGCGCGCTGGCCCTCGCGAGCGAGCTGGGACCGGGGCGCGTCGTCGCGACCGTGGCGTGCGACAGCGGCCTCAAGTACCTCGACGGCGACCTGTACGACGGCGTGTAGCGCGGCGCGCTCAGGCGGGCTCGATCCGCGCCGCGTAGCAGCCGGGCCTGGCGTAGTGGGCCTGCAGGTAGGCGACGCCTGGCCCGCGCAGCAGCCGCCCGATCGCCGCCTCCAGCCGCGTGCCGTCGACGAGGTCGGCATCGACCATCAGGTGCGCCGCGTCGAACGCGCGCAGCGAGATCGGCCGGATGCGCAGCGCCGGCGGCACCTGGCCCACCTCGTCGTAGCGGCGGACGGCTCCTTCCCGCACGAAGATCGCGTGGCTCGCCTGGTAGGGTGTCGGCGCCGGCTGGTGCGCGTAATTGAGCAGCAGCAGCGTCTCCCCGGGCGTCGCGTCGCGCAGTTCGACGCGGTCCGGGAATCCCGGCGACACGTCGGCGCGGCGACGCTGGATGCCGCGCGCGGCGAGCTCTGCGTCCGGCAGGTCGTAGAACGGGAGGAACGGGGCTGGGTCGAGGCCCAGCAGGCGGAAGGTCATGGCGGTCTCCGGGACGGGCTGGGCGCAGTCTCGCGCCGCGCCAGTGCCGGGCGCGCTCCGGAAGTTGCGGCCGCATGCGCGATGCGGCGATCGCTGCGCGGCCCCGGCGACGCGGGCGGCTGCCGGCGTGCGTCGCCCCCGGGCCGCGACCGGCGGCAGGCGACGGCGGTGGTCCCGCGCGCCGCCGGCGGGCAGGGCCGTCGCGCCCTGCCCGCCCGTCGCGGTTACGAGATCTTGGCGTTGTGCTTCTTGCGGTAGATGCGCTGGCTCTGGTGGTTCTCGGACTTCTGGATGCCGGCCTGCTCGCGCGCCGAGACGCGGCCGTTGCGGGCCGCCTTCGCCTCGCGGGCGTCGACGTGCGACTGGCCGCGCTCCAGCGACCCCGCCTCGCGGTTGGTGAGCGCGCCCGACTTCTCGCCGTTGGCGATGCGCTGCTGCTGGTTCACGTCGCGCTGCACGTCGGCCTGCATGCGCTGCGAGGACGCGGAAGCCGGATTGCCGGTGGCGGCGTTGTGCTTGTCGCGGTAGATGTCCCCGCTCGCCTTGTTCTGCATGCGGTTGATCTGCGCCTGCTCGGCCGGCGAGAGCTTGCCGTTCTTGAGGTCGCGCGCCTCGGTGCGGTCGATCTTGGCCTGCTCGCGCTCGAGCTGGCCGGCTTCCTTGGTGTTGAGCTGTCCGCTCTGCAGGCCCTGCTCGATGCGCTGCTGCTGGTTGACGTCGCGCTGCGTGACCTCGTCGGTACGCGGCCCGGCGGCGAATGCGCTCGAGGCGACGAGCAGGACGCCGGCGATGCTGAGGCTGAGGACGGTCTTCATGCGGACTCCCGTTTGCAGTGAAGGGGGTTGTGACGATCGCTGGATGCGGTCCGGGGTCGGCCCCCGGTTGGGAGTGAGTAACGTGCGCGCCCGCCGCCCGGCCGACATCCAGGGCGGCAGGTGAACGACTCTTAATCAGCGGCGCCGCCGCCGCACGGCGGGCCGGGGGCGGTGGTGGCCGCCCCCCGGCCGTGTCCTTGACCCGGATCAAGCGTGCGCCTGCGGTATTCGCGGCCCCGCCGCGTCTAGTCCGTATGGCCGGTCCGCGCCCGCGCGCCTAGCATCCCGCGCCTCGGCAGGCGTGCGCCACGCCGCGCCCGCAGTCCGCGACAGGGATGGCATGACGACGACGCGCAGGCTGCTCCTCGTGCTCGCGGTGCTCACCGGTGCCCTGGTCGGCGCGGGGGCCGGCACGCTCTACGAGGCGCGCGCGTTCTCGTACCTGTCGAGCGATCCCAAGGTGTGCGTCAACTGCCACATCATGCAGCCGCAGTACGACTCGTGGCTGCGGGCCTCGCACCACGCGGTGGCCGGCTGCGGCGACTGCCACCTGCCGCACGACTTCCTGGGCAAGTGGTTCGTCAAGGCCCTCAACGGCTACCACCACTCCAAGGCGTTCACCTTCCAGGACTTCCACGAGCCGATCATCATCAAGCCGCGCAATGCGCGCGTGCTGCAGGCGAACTGCCTGCGCTGCCACGGCGACCTCGTGCACGACCTGCTCGCGACGCGCGACGCGGCGCGCTCCGGCGACGAGCTGCGCTGCGTGCACTGCCACGCGTCGGCCGGCCACGGCGAGACCGTCGGCCTCGGTGGTCCCGACCGGGATGCCCGGCGCATGGCTGCGCCCCCTCCCCCTCCCTGAGCGACAGGATCTACACCATGGCACTCCCCAAGTTCGATCGTTCACACTGGGCACTCGTCGGTGCCTGCGCCGCGGTGGCGGTGGTGACGGCGGTGCTGGTCGCATTCCTGTTCAACATCCGCGAGCGCCAGGGCGAGGCTCGCGCCCCGTTCACGCCGCTCGTGGAGGTGACCGAGGACACGACCGACCCGGCCGTGTGGGGCCGCAACTGGCCGAAGGAGTACGACTCGTACAAGCGCACGGCGCTCGAGACGCGCACGACCTACGGCGGTCACGGCGGCAGCGAGGCGATGCCGCAGGAGAAGGCCGAGCGCGACCCGTGGCTGACTCGCATCTTCGCCGGCTACGCATTCTCGATCGACTACCGCGACCGGCGCGGCCACGCCTACATGCTCACCGACCAGGAGAGCACCAAGCGCCTGACGAAGCCGCAGTCGGGCTCGTGCCTGCACTGCCACGCGTCCGTGATGCCGCTGTACCGGGCGCTCGGCAACGGCGACGCCAAGGCCGGCATGGAGGCGACGTCCAAGATGACCTACCAGGAGACGCACGCCAAGCTCACCGAGATGGGCCACGCCCACCCGGTCGCCTGCGTCGATTGCCACGAGCCCAGGACGATGCAGCTGCGCGTGACCCGCCCCGCGTTCATCGAGGGCATCCGCAAGCTCGCGACCTCGAGCGCGCCCGTGCCGCACCTGCCCTCCGTGCAGCAGTGGCGCGACGGCAAGCGCGAGCGGCCCTACGACCCCAATATCGACGGCACGCGCACCGAGATGCGCTCGTTCGTGTGCGGCCAGTGCCACGTGGAGTACTACTGCAGCACCAAGATGCCGCTGACGTTCCCGTGGGGCAAGGGCCTGCGCGCCCGCGACGTGGAGCAGTACTGGGACGAGGCCAGGTTCCCCGACGGCTCGGCGTTCTACGACTTCGAGCACAAGGAGACCGGTGCCAAGCTGCTCAAGGCGCAGCACCCGGAATTCGAGCTGTGGAGCCAGGGCATCCACGCCCGCAGCGGCGTCGCGTGCGCCGACTGCCACATGCCGTACATGCGCGACGGCGCGAGCAAGGTCTCGGACCACTGGGTGCGCAGTCCCCTGCTCAACATCAATCGCGCCTGCCAGACGTGCCACCATGTCGACGAACAGGAGATCCGCGCGCGCGTCGAGACCATCCAGGCGCGCAACCACGAGCTCCTGGAGCGTGCGGCGGGCGCGCTGACCGGGCTGCTCGACGCGGTTGCCAGCGCCAAGGCCAAGGGTGCGACGCCGGAACAGCTCAAGCCGGCGCTCGAGCTGCAGCGCAAGGCGCAGTGGCGCCTCGACTTCATCGCGGCTGAGAACTCGATGGGCTTTCACGCGCCGCAGGAAGCGGCGATGGTGCTCGGCGAGGCCGCCGACTACGCGCGCCAGGGCGAGTTGGCGGCGCTGCGCTTCGCCGAGCCCGCCTCGCCCGCGAAGACGGCCGCGGCGCACTAGCCAAAAGAAACGTCGCCGCCCGGGCAGGGGTGCCGGGCGACGACGGCGCGGGGGGCGCGAGAAAAAACAGCGGCGGCGGTAACGCCGTCCCCAGTCCATTGGTGGCGCTACCCGGAGACGTTTCCCTGGGAACTGACCGCCGCTAACCCCAATCTGTCGCGAGCCCGCCGCTGCTCTCAGCAGGGCGCGGCCGCATGGCGCCCTTCCCTTGAGATCACCGCCAGCGTCGCGACAGATTGGGCTGGATCTCGATTGCCGGAGCGCGCATGTCCCCTATCCTGCCGGACCCTGCCCGAACCCGCGGCCGCCCGCCGGCAGCCGGCCAGGTCCAGGGCCCGGCCGGGAGGGCGAAGCGGCCGGCGACCGGCGCGCGCACCCGCATCCGTCCTGCCGGTGGCCGCGCCGCCGGCC
>JAFEDP010000231.1 GCA_018241545.1 Pseudomonadota bacterium | reverse complement strand
TACGGTGCGCGTGCTCGAGAACGGGCCGCTCGCCGTGCGCGGCGCGCTCACGGTGCGCGGCGCGGCGGCGGGCTTGCGCGCGACGCTCTGCCGCTGCGGGCGCTCCGCGCGCAAGCCCTACTGCGACGGCTCGCACGCGAGCGCCGGGTTCACCGCCACCGGCGAGCCGCCGGTGCGGGAGTCGGCACCCCTGCCCGTGCGCGCCGGGCCGCTCGACGTCGCGCCGCAGAAGGACGGCCCGCTCAAGCTCAGCGGGCCGGTCGAGGTCATCAGCGGCACCGGCCACACGGTCCACCGCGCGCGCGAGCTGCACCTGTGCCGCTGCGGCCACTCGAAGACCAAGCCCTACTGCGACGGCACGCACCGGGCGCTCGGCTTCGTCGCCGACTGACCGCCGTCCAGGACCGCAGGGCCGGGCGGCGGCGCCTGGCCGCCGGACGGTGACGTTCATCGTCGAGGCATCGTTGCGCAGTGCAGCAGCCGGCGATCGATCGCTGCGCTGCAGCGCGCGCCGACCGTAACGCGGGCCGCCACGTGACCGTGCTAGCGTGCTCCCGACGCCGGCCGCTCCCGCGCGGCGCGGCGCGCCCCTCGACCCACCGTCACCGCGAGGTCGATGCCCATGGACCGCAGGCCGCCGCTGGAACCGCCTGATTGGCACCGGCTGCCGGACGAGGAGATCGAGCGCCTCGAGCTGCTCGCGCTCGCCTCGCAGGCAATGATCGCGCACGCCGAGCACCTCGCCGAGCTCGAGCGAGCCGCGCAGGCCGACCGCCGCGCCGCCTGATCCGGCGCGCCTCAGCCGAGGCGCGGCATCGAGCGCCGATCGAGCGCCTCGGTCGCGGCGCGCCAGCCCTCGAGGATGGCGGCATCGGTGTGCGGGCTCGCCGCCGCGTCGGCGTTCGCGATCGAGATCAGCCCGAAGGGCTGGCGCGCCACCACGTTCGGGCGCGACTCGCTCGAGGTGAACACCCACTCGAGCGGGTCGTAGAGGCTGTTGTACGAGTACGCGTAGCCGTGCGGCCAGCGGTTCACGGTGATCGCGGCGATGTCGCGCGCGGCGTCGAACCCGCCCGCGCCGAGCACGCGCTGCAGCTGCGCGCGGATCGAGCGCTCGAAGGACTCGAACGTCGTCGCCAGCAGCTCGGCACGCCCGAGCCGATGCTGCTCCTTGATCGGCTGGCCCGGCGCGCACGGCGTGCGCCACAGGTGCAGCACGATCGGCTCGGCCGGGGATTGCGGGTGGCGCAGCCCGCCGAGGGACGCGGCCTCGGCGAGCGCGATCTCGGCGTGGTAGAGGCCCGGGGTCGAGATCGTGTGCAGCCCGAGGCGCTCGAACGCGCGCCAGTGGCGCACCGCGACGCTCGTGTACACGAGCGGCCGCTTGACGTTGAACGCGAGCGCCTCCTTCTGCGGCGCCGGCAGCTCCGGCACCAGGTACGGGATGAACATGTTCCAGCAGGCGAGCACGCAGCCGCGCCCCGTCACGCGCTCGGTGCGCCCGTCGCGCACGTAGTGCACCGCGACCGCGTCGGCGCGCTCGGCGGGGCCGACGTGCGCGACGTGCACCGCGGTGCTGCTGAGGCGCACCCGCACCGGCTGGCCGGGCCGGTCCAGGCGCCCGTAGTCGACGTGCGCTGCCCCGACGTCCTCCATGGTCCGTCCCGGCACCGCCTCCGGCACCAGCGCCCGCACCAGCAGCCGCGCGATCGTGGCGTTGCCGTCCGGGAAGTGGATCTCGCCGCCGCCGCCGGCCGTGCGCTGGCGGCCGTGCTGCCCGCCCGGGAGGTCCGCGAGCACCCCTGCGGGCGTCGGCTCGAGACCCAGACCGTCGAAGCCCGGCAGGCCGTCGTTCCAGGCGAACAGCGCCGGCACCGCGTCCGGGCCCGCGCAGTACCAGCCCTGACTCATCGGCGCGAAGAACCACAGCAGGCTCGGGTCCACGCGCGCGGCCTCGAGCAGGTAGTCGCGGTAGCTCATGCGCGCCAGCCTGAGCTTCTTGTCCGCCGAGCCGAGTCCGGCGAGGTAGTCGGGCTGGCGCGGGTCGTAGAGCCGGCGCAGGTCGTCGCGGGCCCGCGCGCCGAGCGGGCTCGCGGCGAGGAACGACGCCGGAAAGCCGCCGCCTGCGTCGGCGGGCGCGCCGCGCAGCAGCTGGTCGCGACCCCAGGTCTCGCGGTCGAAGAAGTAGCCTTCGGCAAGGCCGAGCGAGGCGTACAGGCGCGAGTTCGCCACGTTGGCTCGCTGATAGCGCGCGAGGTCGACGCCGATGTCGGCGAGCAGGGTGCGTGCCGGGGCGTTGTAGCGCAGCGGCGATTCGACGTTGAGCGTGCCGCCGTTCAGCGCGAGCAGCCGCCCGCCGACCTCGAACTCGTTGCGCTTGGCGTGGCCGCCGAAGTCGTCGTGGTTGTCGAGCACGAGCACGCGCGCCCGCCCGCCGAGCGCCTTCTGGTAGAAGTGCGCGGCCGCGAGCCCGCTGAGCCCGCCGCCGACGACCACGAGGTCGTACTCCTCGCCCGTGTCCGCCGCCCCGGCGAGGTCCCAGCGCTTCGCGTCGCGCAGCTGGTGCGCGACCTCGAAGGCGCCTGGGTGGGTGCCGCGCAGGCCGGTGCGCCGCGGCGGGTACGGCTCGCCCCCGGCCGGCGCCGCGCCGGCCACGCCGGCGGGGACCAGCGTCGCCGCGAGCGAGGCCCCGACGCCGTTGACGAAGTCGCGCCGCGTGATGGTCCGGTCGAGGCCGAGCGCACGGTCTGACGGTGTCATGCGGCCTCCCCAGCCGACGGCGCGTCGCCGCTGACTATAACCGCAGTCGCGCGCCCCGCGCCGCCCGCGCCGTGGTTCGCCAGCGCCGGCCGTTCGGGGTAGGCTTTCGCGCAGGGACGCGGGCGTGCCCCGCGTCCCGCCGGAGCACGACGATGATCTTCAGGCAGCTGTTCGACACGACGTCCTCGACCTACACGTACGTGCTCGGCGACCCTCACAGTGGCGAGGCCGTGGTGGTCGACCCGGTGCTCGAGCACCGCCAGCGCGACGCGGCGCTGCTGCGCGAGCTCGGGCTGCGACCGGTAGCGAGCGTGGAGACCCACGTCCACGCCGACCACGTCACGAGCGCCTGGTGGCTGCGGCACGAATTCGGCTGCGCGATCGCGCTCTCGGATACCAGCGGCGTGAGCGGTGCCGACCGCCTGCTCGCCCACGGCGACCGCATCGCGTTCGGCGGCCGGCACCTCGAGGTGCGCGCGACGCCCGGCCACACCCACGGCTGCATCACGCTGGTGCTCGACGACGCGAGCCTCGCGCTGACCGGCGACTGCCTGCTGATCCGCGGCGCCGGACGCACCGACTTCCAGCAGGGCGACGCGCACCGCATGTTTCGCTCGATCCGCGAGCAGATCTTCAGCCTGCCGGGCGAGTGCCTCGTCTACCCGGCGCACGACTACCGCGGGCTCACCGTCAGCAGCGTCGCCGAGGAGCGGCGCTACAACCCGCGCATCGCCGACCCGGTCGCCGAGGGCGACTTCGTCGGCTACATGAGCAACCTGCAGCTGCCGCACCCGAAGCTGATCGACGTGGCGGTGCCCGCCAACCTGCGGGTCGGCCGCCCGGACGGGGCGGTGGCCGCGCCGAGCCCGGACTGGGCGCCGCTGCGCTTCACCGTCGCCGGCATCTGGGAGATCGAGCCGGCGGCGCTCGCCGAGCTGTCGCGGCCGGTGCAGATCGTCGACGTGCGTGCCCCGGACGAGCTCGGCGGCCCGCTCGGGCACATCGCCGGGGCGCTGTCGATCCCGCTCGAGGAGGTCGGCGCGCGCGCCGCGACGCTGGATCGCGAGCGGCCGGTCGTGGCCGTGTGCCGCAGCGGCGCGCGTTCGGCGCAGGCCGTGGTGCTGCTGCAGAAGGCGGGGCTGCGCGACGTCGCCAACCTCGCCGGCGGCATGCTGCGCTGGGTGGCCGAGCAGCACGCGGTGCAGACGTGAGCGCAGCGATCGAGCGGCGGTGCGCGCGCGCCGGCGCCGGGATCGCGGCCGCCCTCGTCGCGCTCGCGCTCGCAGGTCCCGCCGGCGCCGGCACCACGCCGGGCGAGGTCGGCGTCGGCCAGCCGCTGCGCGATGCGACGCTGCACGGCCTCAACGGCCCGCCGCGGCGCCTCGCGCAGTTCCGCGGCAAGCCGCTGCTGATCAACGTGTGGGCCAGCTGGTGCGGCCCGTGCCGGCAGGAGATGGCCTCGCTCGACCGCCTCGCCTGGCTCGAGCTCGCGCACGGCTTCAGCATCATCGGCATCTCGACCGATGACTACCCCGAGCAGGCGCTCGCCTGGCTCAAGGACTCGAACGCGACGATCAGCCAGTACATCGACGCGCAGCTCGAGATGGAGAACATGCTCGGTGCCTCGCACCTGCCGCTGACGGTCCTCGTGGGCGCGGACGGTCGCGTCCTCGGCAAGTACTACGGCTCGCGCCAGTGGGACAGTGCGGAGTCGCTGGCACTGATCCGCCGCACGTTCCGCCTGCCCGGGCCCGCCGCCGCGGCCGGCGGCGGGGCGCGCTGAGGCGCGCCGCGGGACCACCGCCGGGAGCGTCGCGGGAACATGGGCGGTCAGTCGAAGCGCATCCTGCTCGTCTACGGCGGCCACGCGGGCGGCCGCACCGAGCGACTGCGCGCGGCGGTGTCGGCTGGCGTCGCCGCCGTCGGCGAGGAGCTCGAGCTGATCGAGCGCCCGGCGCTCGAGTGCGGGACTGCCGAGCTGCTCGCGGCGCACGCGCTGCTGCTCGGCACGCCGGAGCACTTCGGCTACATGTCGGGCGCGCTGAAGGACTTCTTCGACCGCACCTTCTACCCGGCCGAGGGCAAGACTTCGGGCCTGCCGTACGCGCTGTTCGTCTCGGCGGGCAACGACGGCACCGGCACGGTCCGTGCCGTCGAGCGCATCGCGACGGGCTATGGCTGGACGGCGGTCTGCCCGCCGCTGATCGTGGTCGGCGAGCCGGACGCGGCGGCGCTGGAGCGCGCGCGCGAGCTGGGCGCGACGGTCGCCGCCGGCGTCGCTGCGGGCATCTTCTGAGCGTGGCCTGGCTGCTCGCCTACCTCGCCGCCGGCGCCGTCGTCGGCCTGCTCGGCGGACTGCTCGGCGTCGGCGGCGGCATGACGCTCGTGCCGATCATGTCGGCGCTGTTC
>JAFEDP010000230.1 GCA_018241545.1 Pseudomonadota bacterium | reverse complement strand
GCCGTCGCGCAGGTGATGCTGGGGGCGCTCGACTACGGCGGGCGCATCGCGCTGATCAACCACAAGGGCTGCGAGATCCTCGGCTATGCGGAGGCCGAGCTGCTCGGGCGCGACTGGTTCGATCAGTGCGTGCCGGAGTTCAGGCGCGCGCAGGCGCGCGCCACCTTCGACGGGGTGCTGGCGGGCACCGCGGCGCTGCCGAGCTACAGCGAGGGCATGGTCGCGACGCGCGACGGCGCCTCCAAGCTGATCGGCTGGCGCGCGACGCTGCTGCGCGACGAGCTCGGACGCGCGGTCGGCGTGCTGAGCTCGGGCGAGGACATCACCGAGCAGCGCCGCGCCCAGCAGGCGCTGACCCGCAGCGAGTCGCTGCTGCGCTCGGCGCAGGCGATCGCCAAGCTCGGTAACTACGAGGTCTACCTGCCCGCCGGCACGGCCCACTGGTCCGAGCAGCTCTACAGCATCCTCGGGCTCGACCCGGCCGACGGGCCGCTCGGGCCGGAGGAGTTCTTCGCGCGCGTGGTGCATCCCGACGACCTCGAGCGCTGCCTGCGCGAGTGGCAGCGCTCGCTCAACGAGACCGGCCAGTGGAACCAGGAGTTCCGCGTGGTGCGCGCCGATGGCACCACGCGCGAGGTGCACGCGATCGCCCAGGTGCAGGCCGGCGCCGACGGCGAGTCGCTGGTGATCACCGGCACGCTGCACGACATCACCGACCGCAAGCTCGCCGAGGAGGAGCTGCGCCAGGGCCAGGAGCGCCTCACGCACGTCGGGCGGCTGTCGACGATGGGCGAGATGGCCACCGGCCTCGCCCACGAGATCAACCAGCCGCTGACGGCCATCGCCACGTACTCGCAGGCGGCGGTGCGCCTGATCGACGCCGACCCGGGCACGGACCCGGGCGAGCTGCGCGAGGCGCTGGTGCAGATCACGAACCAGGCGCTGCGCGCCGGCGAGGTGATCCGGCGCCTGCGCGCGTTCGTCAAGAACCGCGCGACCCGCACCGAGACGGTCGACCTCAACCGCCTGATCGAGGACCTGCGCGTGCTGGCCGAGCCCGACGCGCGCGTCAACGACGTGCGCCTGACCCTCGACCTCGGGCCCGGCGTCCCGCCGGTGTCGGCCGACCCGGTGCAGATCCAGCAGGTGCTGTTGAACCTGGTGCGCAACGCGATCGACGCGACCCTGGAGGCCCCGGCGGCGCCGCGCGAGGTCATCGTGGCGACCCGGATCGGCGGCGACGGCGTCGAGGTGGCGGTCGTCGACCGCGCCGGCGGCATCCCGCCCGAGGTCGCCGCCAACCTGTTCAACCCGTTCTATACGACCAAGGCCAGCGGCACCGGCCTTGGACTCGCCATCTCGCGCTCGATTATTCGCGCGCATCGCGGCAAACTGGGCCATCGTCCGACGCCCGGGGGAGGGACGACGTTCTTCTTTACGCTCCCCCCGCTGCCCGTGGAGCCAGACCGATGAAGGAAAAGCCCGCCACCGTGTTCGTCGTCGACGACGACGACGCCGTCCGCACCTCGCTGCGGCTGCTGCTGAAGTCCGTCGGCCTGCCGGTCGAGACCTTCGCGTCGGCGCAGGAGGTTCTGGACGGGTTCGACGCCGAACGCGCGGGCTGCCTCGTGCTCGACATCCGCATGCCCGGCATGAGCGGCCTCGAGCTGCAGCAGCGTCTCAACGAGATCCACGCGATCGTGCCGATCGTGTTCATCACCGGCCACGGCGACGTGCCGATGGCGGTCGAGGCGATGCAGCACGGCGCCGTGGACTTCATCCAGAAGCCGTTCCGCGACCAGGACCTGATCGACCGCATCAACCAGGCGCTGGAGAAGGACCGCGACAACCGCGCCGGCCTCAAGGAACGCGACGCCATCCGCCGCCGCATGCAGCAGCTGACGCCGCGCGAGCGCGAGGTGCTGGACCTCGTCACGCAGGGCAAGGCCAACAAGGTCATCGCCGGCGACCTGAATGTGAGCCAGCGCACGGTCGAGATCCACCGCGCCCGGGTGATGGAGAAGATGGGCGCGTCCTCGCTCGCGCACCTGGTGCGGATGGTGATCGAGGCCGACCGCACCAGCTGAGAATCGTTCCTAGGTAGATCCACGGATTCTGCCGCCATGGACGGGTCCCGATACTCCCCTGAGGGGTGCTATCCGGCCAGGCCGCCGGGGCCTTGGCGTCCTCTTATGTCCAGTTGCGAAGCCACCGTGATTCCGACGTCCGCACCGCTGGTGTGCGTCGTCGACCCCGACGCCGCGGTCCGCCGCAGCGTCACGGTGCTGTTGCGCGCGCTCGGCGCAGCGGTCGAGGGCTATGCGACGGCGCACGACTTCCTCGCGCACCTGCCGCAGGCCGTCCCGGTGTGCGTGGTGACCGAGAGCGAGCTGCCCGACATGTCGGGCGTCGCGCTGCTGCAGGAGCTCAAGGCGCGCGGACTCGGCATCCCGACGATCCTGCTCTCGCACGACGCCGACGTGACCCACGCGGTCGCGGCGATGCGGGCCGGCGCGCTCGACTACATCGAGAAGCCCTACATCGACCGCGCGCTCGTGACCCAGGTGGCCCCGATTCTCGACGTCGATGTCGGCCGGCCGCACTGAGCCCGCGCCGGCCGGCCCGGCCGCGGCCGCCGACGCCTGGTTCCACGAGCGCCAGTCCGCCTGGCTGTACCGGCGCCTCGCGGCCATCGAGCCCGACCCGCCCAAGCGCCAGCTGTTCGAGGCGCTCGCGGTCGCGGCCGAGGAGCAGGCCGGCACCTGGGCGCGCCACGTCGGCCAGGAGCCGCCCTTCACGCCCAGCCTGCGCGCACGCCTGGTCGCGGCGCTGACCGCGCGGCTCGGCCCGCGGCGCATGCGCAGCGCCCTGATCGCGCTCAAGCTGCGGGGGCTGTCGGTGTACAACCCGCCCACCGCGCCGGGGCACCCGATGCCGACCACCGTCGACGAGGTCGGCCGGCGGCACCGCGGCGTGGGCGGCGGCAACCTGCGGGCGGCGGTGTTCGGCGTCAACGACGGCCTGCTGTCGAATGCGAGCCTGATCCTCGGCGTCGCCGGCGCCGGCGTCGACGCGCGCTTCGTGCTGACGAGCGGCGTCGCCGGCCTGCTGGCCGGGGCGCTGTCGATGGCGGCGGGCGAGTACGTCTCGGTGCGCTCGCAGCGCGAGATGTACGAGTACCAGATCGGCCTCGAGCGCGACGAGCTCGCCGAGTACCCCGAGGAGGAGGCCGAGGAGCTGGCGCTGATCTACGCGGCGCGCGGCATGCAGCCCGAGCAGGCGCGCGCGCTCGCCCACGCGCTGATCCGCGACCCGGCGCAGGCCCTCGACGTGCTGGCGCGCGAGGAGCTCGGCCTCAACCCCAACGACCTCGGCTCGCCCTGGGGCGCGGCGGGGTTCTCGTTCGTGGCCTTCGCGCTCGGCGCCACGCTGCCGCTGGTGCCGTTCCTGGCGGGCCTGTCGCTGCGCAACGGCACGCTGCTCGCGGCGACGCTGACGCTCGCCTCCCTGTTCGCGATCGGCATGACGCTGAGCCTGTTCACCGGCCGCGGCGCGTGGCGCGGCGGCCTGCGGATGGCCGCCATCGGCGCGCTCGCCGGCGGGGCGACCTTCCTGATCGGCCGGGTGCTCGGGGTGGCCGCCGGCTGAGGGCGCTCAGCGTCCGGTGAGCTCGGCGCGCGGGTCGAACGGCAGCTCGCGCGCCAGCGTCTCGTACAGTTCGCGCGCACGCGCCGTGTCCGCGGGCGGCAGCACCACCTTGAGCGTGACGTACTGGTCGCCCGGCGGGTCCCCCGGCAGGCCGCGCCCGCGCAGGCGCAGGCGCTGGCCGGCACGCGCGCCCGGCGGGATGCGCAGTTCCACCGGCCCGCCGAGGGTCGGCGTGGACACGGTGGCGCCGAGCGCCGCCTCCCACGGGGCGACCGGAAGCTCGAGCGTGACGTCGCGACCGTCCAGCCGGTACAGCCGATGCGGCGCGATCACGACCTCGAGCAGCAGGTCGCCCGCGCGCCCCGCGCCCGCGGCGCCGCCCTGCCCGGCGAGCCGGATCACCTGCCCGGCCGCGACGCCCGCCGGGATCTGCACCCGCAGGGTGCGGTCCTTGAGGGCGACGTGGCCGCCCTCCCCCGGCTCCGGGTGCTGCAGCGTCAGCTCGCGGCTGCCGCCGTGGAAGGCCTCCTCGAGCGTGAGCTCGAGCCGCGCGCGCCGGTCCTCGCCCCGGCCGCGGCGCGGGGCGGCGCCGCCGAACTCCCCGAACGGGCTGCCGGCGCCGAACAGGCTCGAGAAGAAGTCGCTGAAGCCGGGATCGGCGCCGCCGCCAGCGCCGCGCCCGGCGCGGAACTCGAAGTTGCCGCCCCAGCCGGGCGGCGGCCGGAACTGCTGACCGCTCTGGAAGTCGCTGCCGAGCTGGTCGTAGGCGGCGCGCTTCTGCGCGTCGCGCAGCACCTCGTAGGCCTCCTGGACCTCCTTGAAGCGCGCCTCGGCGTTCTTCTCCTTGCTGACGTCCGGGTGGTACTTGCGCGCCAGCTTGCGGTAGGCACGCTTGATCTCGTCCGCGCTCGCCGAGCGCGCGACGCCGAGCAGCTTGTAGTAGTCGCGGTATTCCATGCGCGCGGCGCCGGGCAGCCGGGCCCGGCCCCGCCCCGACACAGTGCGGATCGCGACCGCGTTTTCAAGGCCCGGCGCCGGGCGGAGCGCCGCTGCGCCCCGGCCCGGGCGGGCGGACCGCTACTTGGCCTTCGGCCCGGCGGCCGCGATCGCCGCCCTCGCCTGCTTCATCGCGTTGTCGACCGCCGTCTTGACGCACGGCGGGTTCGTCGTGGCGTTGACCGTGCCCGGCGGCGTCTCCGCCTCGAGCTGGCGGCAGGCGCGCTTGGCGGCGTCATGGATCCGGTCCTCGAGCGCCTTGGCACCGGCCGGCGTCGCGAGGTTCAAGTCGCCGTAGCTGACGCGGTACTTGATCGAGACGATGTCGACCGGCGCGCCAGTGGCCGGCTCGCGGGCACCGCTGTGGACCACCTTGGGCGCCTCGACGTAGACCTCGGTGACGGGCTCGGCGGCCGTGGCCGCCAGAGCGAGCGCGAGCGCGGCGGCGGCCGATCCGGCCACGAGTCCACGCAGCGCAAGGGGGGACAGACGCATGGGCTTCTCCTTGGCCAGGGTCGATCCGCCCCAGCTTCGGGATTGCAGCACCGCCCGC
>JAFEDP010000022.1 GCA_018241545.1 Pseudomonadota bacterium | reverse complement strand
TTGGCGCCCGGTGCCGGCGGCGGCGGCGGCGGCTCCGCCGCGGCGGCTGCGGCCGCGGCCGCGTAGGCCCCGGCGGCCGCGTCGATCACGAGATCCTCGCCCTCCTCGGACTTCGCAAAGCGGGCGGGCTTGAGCTTCGCAAGCGCGGCGAAGCTCGCGCGGACCGAATCGTCGTAGACACCGTGCGCGGCCCGCTCGGCGTTGACGACGTGGATGTCGATCGCCTTCTCCTCGAACGGGTACGCCTGCTCCTCGAGCAGCAGGTCGTACTGCTCGAGCTCCTCGCCCTTGAGCGACTTCGGCCGCTCCGACTTCAGGAGGTCGCTGCTCAGGTGCCGGTAGAGCTCGGCCATCTCGAACGTCGCCGCGGTCGAGACCTCCGCGATCGAGTAGGCATCCGCCGCCTCGAAAGCCTTCAGCGCGCGCTGCATGGCCTGGCGCTTCGCGTCCAGGGACTTCTTGAGCGGCAGTACGAGCCGGATGTCGTCGAATGCGTCGCGCGTCGGCATCGCGAGCTCGAGTGAAGCCTTCGCGGCCAGGTAGCGGCTGCGGTCGGTTCGCGCCGCGCCGGCGCCCTGGTCGGCCTTGACGATGTCCTCCAGCAGCGCCGCCCGCCGCGGCGCGTCGCCGCGCTGCTTGGCGAGGTCGGCAAGCTTCTGGCGGGCCTCTAGCGCCGCGTCGAAGGGCTGCGGGTAGCGCTTGACGTAGGCCTCGAGCGTGGCGACGGTCTTGGCCGCGTCACCGGACTTCTCGTACAGCACGGCGGCCTGAGCGAGCGCCTCGCGCTGCACGTCGGGACTGCCGCCCGGCGATGCCGCGATGCGCTCGAACTCCACCGCGGCCGAGCCCGGCCGACCCGCCTCGACGTAGGCGACCGCCAGCTTGCGCGTGACCTCCGGCTGCAGGTCGCTCGACGGAAAGTTGCGCCGGAAGCCCTCCAGGACCTCGATCGCCCGCGGCCAGTCCTTGAGGCCGATCAGCAGCGCCGCGGCGTCGTAGTCGGCGGAGGCGCGGATCTTGGCGTGCGGCGCCAGCTGCGCGACGCGCAGGAAGTCGCTGACCGCGCCGGCGTCGTCGCCGGCGGCCTTGCGCGCCTCGCCCTGCTTGTAGACCGAGGCGGCGATGCGCTCCTCGATCGCCGGCCGCTGCGGATCGTTGGCGAGGAGCAGCGACTCGACCTGCAGGTACGCGCCCTCCGCCTTGTCGTACTGACCGAGCTCGAACTGGCCGTTGGCGACCACGGTCCACACGGTGCGCTGCTTCTCAACGTCGATCGGCGGCTGGCGCGCCAGCGCCAGGTCGGCAACGTCGATGGCTTTGGCGTATTCCTTCAGGTCGTAGTACTCGCGCGCCGTGCGCACGAGCACCGGCGCGCTCTCCGGGTGCTGCTGGAAGCTCGTCGCAAATCGCAGGCTGCTCTCGAGGCCCTGCCGGTGCCAGGCTGCCTTGGACTCGCCCTGCAGGTTGCCCTCCTCCTTGTCGTAGGCGACCAGGGCGGCGTAGCCGGCGGTCGCCGACTTCTCGCTGGGCGGATAGTTGTACGCCGCATGCTCGTATTCGAGCGCCGCGTCGTGGAACTGGTGGCTCTCGAACAGCGTGTCCGCCAGCAGGTAGTTGGTGGCCGCGGCCTCGCGGTCGTCCGGGAAGGACTTCAGGAACTCCCGGTACCAGCGCGCCGCCTCCTGGTAGTCCGCGGGCTGCTTGCTCTGCTGCGCCTGCGAGTGGTAGTAGGCGGCGAGGTCCTTGACGTTGGTCTTGAGCTCGCGGACCACGAGCGGCGCGTCCGCCGGCTGCCGGTGCGACCAGAACGAGGAGCCGAGACGGTAGCGCTCGACGTACTCGCGCTTGCCGTCGAGCACCAGCGAGGCGAACCCGCCGCGGCGATAGGCATCGATCGCCTGCATCTGCAGCAACGGCGCGCGCTCGTGGTCCGGGTCGCGCTTGGCGAACGCGCGGTAGGCATTGGCGGCGTCCGTCCAGCGCTCCTTGGACACGTACAGGTCGCCGAGCGTCGAGTACAGCAGATACGCGTACGGCCGCGACCCATGGCGCGTCAGGAACGCGTCGACGCCCTTGGCATCGTCATCGAAGGAGAAGGTGATCGCGCACACGCGCAGCGTGTCCTCGACCAGTTCGCGCTGCGGGCGCGTGAACCCCTCGACGTCGCGCAGCCGGCCCTGGCCGTCGACCAGCTTGCGGTCGAGCAGCTTGGCGAAGGCGCCGAGCGCGCCGTCCGACTCGCCCCGCTTGAACAGCGACCAGCCGTCCTTGTAGAGGCTCTGCTCGTAGAACTCCGACTTCGGTCCGATCGAAATCACGTGCGCATAGGCCGCCTCGGCGTCGCCCCAGCGCTTCTGCATGAACAGGATCTCGCCGCGGCGGAACTCCGCCTCGTCCAGATAGCGGCTTCCCGGGTAGCGCTTGACCAGCTGGTCGAGCGTGCCGAGCGCCTTGTCGCCCTGCTGGTCGGCCTCGTAGGCACGGGCGAGCTGGTACAGCACCGCGTCGTTGCGCTCGTAGCTCGGGTACGCGGCGAGCAGCTTCGTGTACAGCACGATCGCATCCGCGGTATCGAGCGGCGAACCCTGGGCGAGTTCCTTCTCGATGCGGTTCAGCTCGCCTGCCTCGAGCTTGAGGTCCCCCAGCCGGCGCATCGCCTCGGCGCGCAGTGCCGCGTCGCCGCGCTCGAGGTTGAGGAACTCCTGGTAGTTCTGCCGGGCCTTGTCCGCATTGGCCTCGCTCGGCGCGTCCGGGCGAACATCAACCTGGCGCCCCTTCAGGTCACCGATGGTCGGGGCCTTCTTGGTATCAGCCGCCGGCGCCGCAGCGCTCACCAGCGCAGCCGCGATCAGCGCGACGACAGGTGCCGCGCGCCTCACGGCTTCGACTCCGGCTCCGGCGCGGCCGGCGGTTGCGCGCGGTCGCTGCGCTTCGCGTCGCCCTCGGCGGCGCGGTCGTAGATCGTGGCCAGCGAGTACCGCGCCTGCAGGGTGTAGGTCGCGAGGCGTTCCTTCTGCGACTCGAGCTCGCGCACGGCGATGTCCGCGAGGTAGTCGGCCTGGGCGCGCTGGAGGGCGGCCAGACGCTCGCGCGCAGCCGCGATGCGCGGCCGCAGCGCCGCGATGCGCCGGGCGAAGTCGCCGTTGCGATCGGGTACGGCCTGCTTGGCCTCCTGGACCAGCGACCAGCGCTTCTCGGTCTCCCGCAGCGCCTGCGCGACCTCGCGCACGCCCTTGTGCACTGCCCATGCACGGGCCTTGAAGCCGTCGTTCATGTCCCAGTAGAGCACGCCCCGTATCAGGCGCAGCTTGTCGCGCGCATCCTCCAGGTCGGGATCGTCCCCGGCGGATGCCAGCACGCCCTCCATCCGCTCGACCTGGGCCCACAGCTCCCGTTCGCGCGGCGTTCCGAGGGCGACGACGTCACCGCCGTTCTCGGCGCTGACGACGCGCGACTCGATTTCCGTGCGACGACGCTGCAACTCCTCCAGATCGACGTCCTGCAGCTTGGCCAGCACCGCAGGCAAGCGCGTCGCGTAGCGCTCCTTGCGCGTCGCCAGCATGTCGTCGTACGCCTCGACGCTCGTCGACCACGCCTCGAGGTTGCGATCGAGGTAGCGCAGCACGCGGAAGTTCTTGAGGCCCTCCTGGAAGTCGTTCTGCGCCAGCAGGTGGTACAGATAGCGCGACTCCGGCGCATCCGGCAGCGAGGACAGCTGCCAGAACCAGCCCAACTGGTTGCGCGATTCGTTCTTGACGATTGTATCGAGCATGCCGCCGCGGCGGATCGCTGCAACCGACTCGTCGAGCCGCGCCATCTCGGCGCCGAACTCGCGGATCGCAGCCTCGTAGTACTGCGCGGCCTGGCCGTTCGCATTGAGCTTGCCGTACGCATACGGGACCGCCAGGTAGCTCTCCTGCACGGCCGAGTCGAGCATGTTGCGGCCGTGCAGTTCGAGCCACGGTACCAGCGCGTCACGGTACTGCTGGAGGTCGCTCGCGGCCCATCCCACCCCCAGCAGCGCCTTGGTCGACAGCGGCCCGTCCAGACGGACGCGCTCGAGCACCGGACGCGCCTCCTGCGGCCGCTTCGCCTGCAGCAGGGCGTATCCCAGTGCGAGGTTTGCCTTGTCGCGCAGCGCGTCCAGCTCGCGGCCGCCCCGCTCGACCTGGCCGATCTCGTCGAGCAGGCGCGTGCCCGCCTCCAGCTGGCCGTTGCGCACGAAGGCGACGCCCAGGTTGAACTTCGCGTACGCCTGCCAGGTTACCGGACCCTTCCAGTTGTCGAGCACCGCGATGGCGCCCGGGTAGTTGCCCTGGTAGAGCAGTGCCTGGGCGAGCAGCATGCGTCGCTCGGCATCCATCGCCGGCGTGAGCCCCGCCTTGCCGGCCGCCGCCAGCACCTCCGCCGCCTTGTCGAAGTAGCCGCGCTGGTACCAGACCTTGCCAAGGAAGAACCGCGCGCGGTCGCGCACCGGCTGCGGAACCGACTTGCGGTCGAGCACCTCGGCGAATATCTGGCCCGCCTCGCGATGTTGGCCCAGCGACAGGTACAGGCCACCCAGCAGCAGTTCGGCGTCGGCCTCGTGGTGGGCGAGCCGGCCTTGCTGCTGCGCCGCGGTCAGGCGCGTGATCGCCTGGAAGTAGTCGTCCTGGTAGAAGTAGAAGAGGACGTCGCCGTAGTAGAGGTCGCGGACCTTGACCGGTGGCAGCGCCCCCGGCGTCGCCGGCGCCTTGGCGGCGCCGAGCGCCGGCGTGCCGAGGACGCACGCGAGCGCCAGCGCCGCGGCACGCAGGCTGCCGCTGCGGCCGGCCTTGCTACCGCGTCGGGTCACTCCCACTCCTTGACCTTGAACTCGGGCTGCTGGGCGCTCTGGCGATCCGAGATCTTGAGCTCGAGATACTTGGCGCCGACGCCCTTCTCGAACGTCAGGTTCGCGCCCCGCTTGTAGTCGCGCTCATGCGGGCCCTTGCCCGTGAAGAACGCGATGAGCTCGTGCTTGCCGGTCTTCAGGTTGCCGATGAAGACGCGGTGCACGCCGCCGCGATTGAGCGCCTCGACCTCACGGTCGGTGTAGAGGTAGTTGGCCACTTCCTTGTTGTCGAGCTTGATCTGCACCGAGTCGAGCTCGAAGAACGTGCCGACGTCCAGCGACAGGAACACCGCCACCTGCGTGTTCGCGGGAAACAGCAGCTCCTCTTCCAGCGTGAACAGGTCGCGATTGAGGTCCAGAACCTCCTTCTTCAGTCCCTGGACATCGTTGTCCAGGCTCTTGAAGTCGCCGCCGCCGGGCGCGCTGGCAGGCGGCTCGCTCGCCGGCGGCGCCTCGGCGTAGCCGCTTGGCGCGACAAGCGCGAGCAGCGCGCAGACGATCAGGGCGCGTGTCCAGATTGCAGGGAAGTGTTTGTTAGCCATCTTGCCAGCCTTTGAAATCATGCGCGCCCGCGCGCTCCGAAGATCCGCACCAGCCAACGCATCAACCACGGCATCACGCGCGGCGCCGGCGCGCGCCGCGCGGGCCGGCCGCAATCGAGCATCGCAGCTGCAATTCGAGGGCTGTCCATGTCGCTCTTCCGGTCGGTTACTCGTCCAGCAGCTGCCGTACCTCGGCGATCAGCTCCGCGTCGGTGGCGGAGTCGAGTTCGCCATGCGCGTAGCGCACGACGCCGGCCCGGTCGATGAGCAGGGTCAGTGGCACATCCGGCACGAGGAAGCGCCGTCCGACGGCCTTCTGGACGTCAACGCCGATGCGGAACTTCGCGCCGACCGCGCTCGACAGCGACTCGGCACGACTCGCGTCGTCGTCGAGGCTGATGCCGACGACGACCAGCCCTGCGCGCGCATAAGTGGCGTCGAGCTTCGCCAGCCGCTCCAGATACGTCCGGCACGAACCGCACCAGCTGGTCCAGAATCCGACCAGCACGACCTCGCCGCGGCGCTCCGACAGGCGGAAGTTCCGACCGGGTCCGGCATACAGGTGCTGCAGGAGTTCCGGGGCTTCCTTGCCGATCAACGGATGGCGCGCCGCGGCGTCGACCGCGCGCGTCTCGGTCACCGGCAGGGCGCACAGCGCCGCAGCCACGAACAGGCCGCTTGCGAGACGGATTGCAGAGCTACACATCGAGAAGAACCGCCGCCTCGTCACCGTCGCGATCAACTCCATGCCATCGAGCCAGAGCACACTGCGCGCGCCGCTCGCACGCGATCGCGGATGACTGGCGAGCACCCGCGCCGACGCGGACGTTCGGCCACGACGACCCCGCTGTCCGCTGCGCGACGGGCCGGTCGCTGCGCGCCCTCGCCTCGCGGCGAGCTTGCCCTTGGCAGATTCTGTAAACCTCGCACGCACGACTGGCAGTGTCAACGCGCAGCTGAGTCGGAGAGTGATCGGCGCTTCACAAAACCGTAGCGTCGCGTGTTTTCGCGGAAATCAGTCGCTGGATGGCGACATTTCGCGCATTGAAACAGCACGCGGTGCGTGAGCCAGATCACGCGCGTTCAATGCGCTCAGCGGACCGAAGCAGACGCTCGAGCAGCCCTTGGACCGCGCTGCGCGCCTGCGCCGGCGGCAGCAGGCGCTGCTCGGCGACGATACGCGTCAACTCGTCGATGGATCGCTTGCCGTCGACCAACGCCAGCAGCACGGCCTGGATGCGGCTCGCATCGGCGGCCAGCGCCAGCGCCTCGGTACGCGGCACCGGGAGCGCGGTGTCCCTGAGCCACGCCGGCTGCGCAGCGTCGCCGCCGTCCTCGCGCGGTGCGCGGCGCCGCTTCTCCGCCGCGAGCAGCGCAACGGTCTCGGTGCGTGCGTGGCGGCTGACCGGGGATCGCATGTAGGGAAGCGCCGCGTCGCGCTGCAGGGTCACTTCGAAGCCCGCCTCGGTGGCGACCTCGCGGACCTCATCGGGCCCCAGGCGGCGCGCCGGGTTGCGCCACGGAAACGCAAGCGAGCCGAAGTTCACCCAGCGCCCGCCGGGTACCAGCAGCCGGTTAACTGCCGAAGCGATCTGTTCCAGGTCCTCATCGACGATGTCGATGAGCCATGGCGTCACGACCGCCTCGAAGCTCTGGGGCGCAAAGGGCGCACGCCACGCGTCCGCAAACACCAGCTCGAGCCCGGCGCGTGCGGGCGCCGGCGCGACGAGACGGCGGCGGACGGCCACGTCCTCGGTACGCAGCGGAGCGATCGGGAACTCGTACAGCTCGACCGGCACCCCCCGGACGACACGCTCGGCGGCCAGCACCAGCAACGGGTTGATATCCAGCGCCACCGTGAGCCGCGATGCACCAGTCTGGTGCAAGTCGTAGGCCAGGCGGCCGGCACCGGCGCCGAGCACCAGGACGCGCTCAGCCGCCCCTACCGCGGGTCCGACCTGCGCGAGAGCAGCCTGATTCTCCTCGCCACCCCAGCACCAGTCGCGATGGACGTTCGCGTAGTACGAGTGGAGGTCCTGCGAGAGAGGCAGCGCGCTACCGACCGCGAGCTGCGTCGCATGCGGCAGCGGCAACGCCGGCATGGCCAGCGGCGCCAGCAGCTCGCGCACCAGCCGCGCCTGCTCCAGATACGCCTCGCGCAGCAGGCTGAGCCGCGCTCGGGTCGGGGCACGCCGCGCGCCCGAGAGCTCAATCTCCGCCAGGCGTGCGGCCGCCGCGAAGTCCTCCAAGTAGAGCGTGAGCCGGTTGCGCCAATCGCCGAGAGAGAGGTCGGGGTCGGCGAACAGCCACGGCACGCCACCGACACGTGGGAACTGGACGCGGCAGGCGCGGCACGCGAGCGCAGCCTCGTCGGGCACCAGCGGCGCCCGGCGGCAGCGGGGACACTGCAGCAGCGCCGGAAGTGCGACCTCGACCATGGTCAGAGCATGCCGCAAGCGCGCGCGGCGCGCACCGGCCGCGGCGCGGCGCCGGCTGCCGCGCCGCGCGAGTCGCTAGCCGCCGATCGTGCCGTTGACGATCGGCGCGAACGCTGTCAGAGCGTCCAACCCGGTCCCGGCACCCAGCGTCTGGTTCGGGAACACCTGAGCGAACTGCGCCTGCTGACCGTGCAGCGCCATGTAGTTCAGGACGACGGTCTGCACGAGCAGGAGCACGTTGTTGGCAGCGGGGCTCGAGGCGGCATTGACGGAGCCGTCCGGGGTATAGGACCCGATCTGCTGGTGCCGTGCCGCCGGGAGGCCCCCGGCCCCATCCAGCAGCTGCGGACGACCGCCCGGGCTGTAGACCAGGAAGTAGGTCGCCGCGACCGACTCGTTGTCGCTGGTCCACATGAACTTGTTGCGCCCGTCGACCGACGTGTCCACCTGGCCACCGGCCGAGATGCCGCCGTCGCTGAACACGTAGACCATCAGCGGCTTCTGCATGCGCGCCGCGTACTCGAGGCAGGCGCCGATGCAGCGCCCGGCGCGCAGGTCCCGCAGCTCGCCCGTGGCGCGGCCCTGGCCGTGGTAGTCGTAGCCGCCGAGGGTGATGGTGCCCGCGCCCGCGTAGCCGTTGACGACCATCTTCATGATCGCGGCCGTCTTCTGAAACTCAGAGTCCCCCTGGTACTCGGCCTGGCTGAAGATGCCCGAGCCGCGCGTCGCGGTCTGGTCGACGATGAGCGGGTCGAGGTCCGGGTTCAGCGCCGCGGGGTTCGAGAAGTTCTCCGCCAGGTAGGCCGACTTCACGTAGTTGCAGTTGGCGGCTGCCTTGACGCTCGCGTCCGTCGCGAGCTGAGTCGAGACGTTCGCGAACTTCTGACCGCTGATGCGGGACATCGACTCGAGCACCGACACGGCGTCGGCCGGGTTGGTGAACAGCTGGCCGAGCACGCCCGTGTCCACGAGTCCGGTGACGTTGCTGGCCTGCGTGACCACGGTCGGCGTGAGCGCCGGGTTCACCATCGACAACGGCGCGTCGGAATTGCCGCCCGACGTCGACGGCTGGGATCCGATGAGCGTAAGCAGTTCGCCCTTGGCGCCGGCCATCGCGATGCCGTACATGGGGTTGTGGGGATTGGTGTTGGTGTCGTTGTTCGACAGCGCGGGGATGACGACGCCGTTGACGTTCGCCTGCGTCGCGGGCGAGGTCCGCTCGATGATGCCGCGCGCATGCGCGCTGTCGATGTGGAACAGCAGCCCCAGGCGGCTCTCGATGTTGCTGCCGGTGGCCGAGGCGTTCGGCACCATCGTGCCGGGCAGGCCCATCTTGCCGTAGGCCGCCGTCGTGAGAAAGTCCTGCTGACCGCCCTGTCCGCCGATCAGCACGTTCGAGCCGGCAATGTTGCCGCCGCCGGCGAGGTCGAAGCAGATGAACGGGATCTTGCCGGCCCCGCCGGTGATGCCGCACGCCACCTTCTGCGCCAGGATGTCGGCGTCGAGCGCCATGGCACGTCGCGGATTGAGCAAGAGCCCGAGCGCCGCCGGCGCGATGACGGACGCCGACCCCGTCATGAAGCCCTGCGCGATGAAGTCGCGGCGCGTGACCGGACGCTTGTGGGCATCCCGGTGAATGACCGGCTCATCGACCCTGAGCGTCCGCGGCGGCTTGTTCCGGATGATCATGTTGGTTGCCTCGATGAATCCCGTCACTGCACCAGCATCGCCGCGCTGCCGGCTACGGCGGCGCACGAGGCTTTGGCGATGGTCGCCGTCCCGGTCGCATCGGCCGACACGGAGCTGACCAGCTTGTCGATCAGCGCGTTGAGCTCCGTGGTCACGGACGCCGCGCTCGGCTGGGTCGCCAAGTACTTGCCGGTTGCGGTATTGGCGCTGAGCATCTGGTTGATCAGCGGCGTGATCAGCGCCGTGCGTCCGCTGGCGCTGTAGGCGACGGACGGCGCCGCCCCGAAGTTGACGCCCGGGAAGTACGCAGCACTCAGCGTCGGATCACGCACCAGCGCATCGCAGTACTGGATGGCGAGCTGCGCGATCGCAGTCTGGTGCGAAGCGACGAAGCTCTGGAAGTCCGGTCCCGCCGGCAGCGACTGCTCCAGCTTCTGGTACAGCGCGCTCACCGCCGCGTTGGTCTTCGGCACCGTGGTCATCACCGACAGCGCGGTGTTGATGCGCTCGAAGGTTCGCACGCCGATGTCGCTCGGCCGCGGCGAGTCGGTCGGAATCGGCGCGATCGGCGTCGGGTCAGTGTGCACGTTGGTCGCCGTGCCCAGCTGCTCGAAGGTCAGGAAGAACTGGTCGTATGCGGGGCCCTTCTGCAGCGCGATCGTCGTGCCGACCGGCGACAGCGACACCGCCGAGACGGGGCTCGTCGTCGGGTCGAAGCCCTGGCCGCTGACCGTCGTATTGAGCGGCGCGTAGGCCTGGCCAACCGGCGCCTCCCCGCCGTTGATGCCGATGCGCATGCCCTTGACCACGATGCCGTTGAAGGTGGCGGTCGGGTCGAGGCTCAGGAATACCGGCTTGTTGAACAGGTACGAATAGCTGTCGTACTGCGAGACCTCGAACATCACGTAGCTCTGGTTGACCCCGGTCCACTTGTCGACGTTGAACAGCAGGTAGTAGCGCTCGCCGACGCCCGCCGCGAAGTTCGACTGCACGTCGGCGGCCGACATGGCGTGGTTGTAGATCGCCACCATCTTGATGACGCCGGCGAATGGGCGGTCCGAGGACACCTCGTTGCCGAGCACCAGCGCAAAGGTGTTGTCCCACTGCGAGAGCGAGCCGCCCTTCTGGGGATCGCCGCTCGCCACCAGCTGGCCGTTGACGTAGATCTGGCGGCCATTGATTGGATCGTTGGTCATGACCACGTGCTGCAATGTGGCCTGCAGCACTTTCAGCGCCGACGGCGTGGAGAGCGGCGGCATGCCGTTCGCATCGGTGTTCGTGCTGCGCACGAAGGCGTCATAGTCGTACATCGTCTGCCCGAGCGTGAAGTTGCGCTGCGTCGTTCCGCCCGAGTACGAGACGATGTAGGCCTGCGTCTGCGTGACGTTTGCCGGTGCAACCCATGCCTCGACGCTGTATTCGCCCGTCGTCAGGATCATGTCGTGCAGCTTGGCGCTGCCGGTCGTCGTGCCCTGCAGCTTGCCCTTGTTCTGCACCTGCACGCCCCAGCCACCGACCCAGGTGACGTCCCCGGTCATATCGAGATTCAGGGCCGGCTCGACGCCGCTCGTGTCGTAGGCGATCGTGCCGGTGCCGGTCTTGAATTCGTACTTCGCGATCAGCCCGGTCTCGACGCGGGAACCGCCGGTGTCGACGACACCGTCATACATCGTCAGCGCCTTCGACAGCACCCAATTCGGATCGACCTGGGTGATCGGCACCTGGTTCGCGAACGCCTGGATGGCGGCGAGCATCTGGGCCGACGCGGTCGCACAGTCGCCGTTCCAGCAGTTGTGGAACTCGTTGTGCAGGCGCACGTAGAAGCGCGACAGCGTCGGCGTGTCGAGGTTCATCTTCGGCTGGGCCGCGGCGTAGGCCGCATCGACGTCGGCCTGGGCGAAGAACGGCGACTGCGCGGTGATGGCGGCCGGCGAGTGGCAGCGCGAGCAGTACTGCGTCAGCAGCGGGTAGACGGTCGCGGCAAAGGCCGCCGAGCTCGTCGGGAAGGTGCGCGAGCCGCCCGCGTCCATCAGCGTCGGCGCCACCAGCTGAACCGAGGCCTTCGAGACGCCGAGGGTCACACCGGCCCAGTTCTTGATCCAGGTCGTCATCGTGTCGCCGCAGGCCTGCGTGCTGGCCAGCCAGCAGTGGTGGCCGCCGGCGACCTTGGCGACGATCTTCGAGTTGGCCGGGTTGCTGAGGTCCACGACCGTCTGTGCGGCCTGGTAGGCGAGATTGACGTCGTCGTTGCGGGCGAACATCGGCGCCTGGTTGCCCTGGATGTGGCATGCGCCGCAGCGGTCCGCGCCCTTGACGTTGTTCCAGAAGTTGACCACGAATGCCTGCACGTCGGCGCTGGCGGGCGCCGGCCCGTTGTAGGCCTGGCCGGTGGTCGTCGGCGGCGTGACCGGGTTGGCGGCGGTCTGCACGCTGCCGGCGCCGCAACCAGCGAGCAGCGCGCCGGCCGCCAGCGCGGCGATCGCCGTCCAGAATCGGCCCGTACCGCGCCGGCGGGGTGCAGTGAGAGTATCGAGCGCGCGCGAGGCATCCATGGTTCGATACTCCCTCAGTTACCCATGCAGTAGACGGCGGCCTCGGCGAAGGCGTTCTTCAAGGAGTATCCCTGCCTGAAGTCCGCCACCATGGTCGCGACCTGCGACCGGTCGGCCGCGTCCGACGGCGCGCGCAGACAGACTGCCTGGAATACCTTCTGAACCTGGCACTGCGCGAATTGCCTGCTGGCCCCGATCTCGGCACCCAGCGACTTGGCACCATTGCCCGACCCGGGCTGCGTCGAATCCCAGCCCATCAGCGCGTTCTGGCCATTGCGCCAGCGGTTGTCCCAGTGGTCGTCCGGGGTCACGTAGCCCGGAGCGAAGGTGGTGTTGTTGTGGAAGTACTTGCCGACGACGGTCCCGGGCGTGTACTGCAGCGAGCCGTTGTCGGTCGTGGTGTTGTCCACGTAGTCGTAGTACGCGAACGCCTGGACCATCGGGTCCATGCCCGAGTGGCAGCCGACGCAGTTGTTCAGGAAGATTCGGCTGTCACCACCGGGACTGCGGCTCACGTCCTGGCGGATGCGGTCGGTTGGCCGCGTGATGTCCATGACCTGCGGCAGGTCCGTGCACATGTGGTTGATAAAGGTGAACCGGAACATCGCGCGGTTGGTGCCGAGGATGAAGAACGCGCGCGCCGCCGCGCGCGTCGTGATAACGCCGGCCGTGGCTGCCGCTGGAATCCCGGTGGTCGCCGACTGGGCCTGGCTGACGAGGCCGTCCCTCAGGTTGACGGCCTGGGCCTCCATCTGGACGTAGTGGTTGTTGTCCGTGTTGGAATACGCCGGCAGGCCCAGGCTGCTCTTGCCGACATATATAAGGTCAGCGGACAGGAGCGTGTTGAACGGCACCTCGTCCCGGACCATTCCGATGACCGTGGCCGTGTAGTCGTTCAGTGGCGCGAACGGCGTCTGGTCGCGGTTCGTCCAGGGCGTCGCGAAGTTCTTCAGGACGACCGTATAGAAGTTGCCGTTCGGGTCGTCGATGGCGAGCAGCGCGGCGCCTTTGGCATCGCCGCCGTCGATCTTGCCCTGCATCGCATCCAGCACCGACTGGGTCGGGGGCGCCCCATTGAGCCGGTCGTGCAGGCGCATCGCCTGTTCGCGCGAGCCCGCATGGGCCGCGGCGGAGCCGAGCACGAGAGCGATGAGGAGCAGCGCGACGAGCACTTCCCCCCACACGGTTCCCGGCGTCGCTGCGTGTCCTTGCGTCGTACGCGTCGCTGCTTTCATGGCGATTCACTCGCGGCGGAATTGGGAGTCGCGCTGGACTATATCGAGAGGCATTTGCACCAGTAATGTCTCAGGACGGCGACAAATGCGCAGACGTGAACTGCATCGCAGCCCGTGCGCTCGTCGCCGTGCTGCGACATTACGGGCGCCCTGCAGCCCGGGTTACTCTCGCGTCGTCGCTCCATCGGCGCGCCACTACTTGATACGCGACGTGCCATAGGCGAGGCTGTGAGCGTGTTAACAGAATCTGGCCACCGCCACGGACATCATGCGTTTCGCTTCGCTCGGGTCGCGCGTTTGATGCGCGGCGCGCGCGGCGCGAACGAAGCGAGGATGCGGATGAACACTGTGGACGCCACTCTGCTGGGCCGCGTGCAGCGGCTGCTCGTCGTCAGTTGCGTCGCCCTGCTCGCGGCCGCCTGCTCCAGCAGCGAGGGCAACAGCAACAGCGGCATCAGCCTCGGCGGGGGTAGTTCGTCGAACGATCCGGTATCGCCCGATTACCCGATCGCCTACATCAAGCGAACGCTGCCGAAGGCAACCGACCCCAATGCCATCACGCTGGTCACCGACCTGCGCGTCCAGCGGATCTGGAACGGGCCGGCGGACGTAATCGTGCGCGAGAGCGCGAGCCCGACGGCCAACGAGAAGAACATCACGGCATCCATCCAGTGCCCGCTCGCGACCGACGTGAGCAACAACTTCAACACCGGACCCGACCACGACGTACGCGACCTCGACACGTCCTTCGACGGAAAGAAGCTCATCTTTTCGTTTCGCTGCCGCCCGATTAGCACCGACAAGGAGAGCGTTCGCCCGCGCTGGACGATCTTCGAATACGATTTAGCGACCGCCACCGTGCGTCAGGTTCAGTCTGATCCGATTCAGTACGCGCTCGGTCACGACGTGGGGCCGCACTACCTGCCCGACGGCCGGATCGTGTTCTCGTCCTCTCGCCAGCACGACGCCAAGGCGGTGCTGATCGACGAGGGGAAGGCGCAGTTCGCCGCCGGCATCGAGGGCAATCGCAATCTGCCCGCCTTCGTCGTCCACGTCATGAACCCGGACGGAACCGGCATCCGGCAGATCTCCTTCAATACCGGGCACGACCTGGACCCCTCCGTCCTCAATAACGGCCGGGTCGTGTACACGCGCTGGGACATCAACTCCGGCGCCGGTATGCACCTGTACGCCATCGATCCGGATGGCGGCGACATGGAGCTGCTCTACGGACGCAACAGCCACGACACCGGCAACCCCACCACGGCTCAGGGTGGTTCACTGGTGCAGTTCACGCAGGCACGCACGCGCCCGGACGGCAAGGTGGTGGCGCTGCTGCTGCCCTTCGCCGGCACGGACTTCGGCGGAGACATCGCCCTGATTGACCAGGCCAACTTCGTCGAAAACCTGCAGGCGGTGCTCGGAGCGCAGGTGGCGGCGGGCGCGACCGGTCAGGTGCGGATGGTGGTCAATGACGTGGTGACGACCGCAGCGCCGCCCGCAGACCCGAACGCGCCCGCCGGAACGCCGGCGCCCTCCGCCCCGCCCTCGCCCGGCGGGCGCTTCTCGAGCGTCTACCCGCTGTGGGACGGCACCAATCGCCTGCTGGTCACCTGGTCGCAGTGCCGCCTCGTGATCAACACGCTGGTCGTGCCGTGCACGTCGGACAATCTGGCGAACCCCGCCGCGGTGCCAGCACCGACGATCTACAGCGTGTGGATCTACGACCCCACGACCAACACGCAGATGCCGATCGTCGCGCCGGTCGAGGGCGTCATGTTCACGAACGTCGTAGCGCTGCAGCCGCGCCTGCCGACGCCGACGCCGATACCCGATGCCCAGCCGAGCGCCACCGGGTCGTACACGTTCACGCTGGCCGCCGAGGGCGTCGGCATCCTCGACATACGCAGCGTCTACGACTTCGATGGCGTCGATACCGCACCTGGCGGCATCGCCACCGTCTCGGATCCGGCCAAGCGCCAGCCAAGCGCCACCCGGCCGCGCTTCGTGCGTATCGAGAAGGCCGTGAGCCTCCCGGACCGCGAGGTGCTCAGCAACAACCAGTTCCCGAACTACGCCTTCGGTGTCGCGGGCGGCTTCATGCGCGAGATCATCGGCTACGCGCCGGTCGAGCCGGACGGGTCGGTGCGCATCAAGGTGCCGGCGAACATCCCCTTCCAGATCAGCCTGCTCGATGCCAATGGCCGGCGCCTTGACGGCACGTTCCCCCGTCACCGCGCCTGGATGCAGATCCGCACCGGCGAGACGGTCGTCTGCAACGGCTGCCACGTGCAGCAGCAGATGCCGCCGTCCAACTCGCACGGCCGGCGCGGCCTGTTCGCCTCCGTCTATGCGGGCGCACCGACGACCGGCCTGCCGTTCCCGGACACCCAGCTGCAGGTCACCGACCGCACCGGCACCGTGGTCGCTCCGTCGCGCGAGCCGATCGCCGGGGAGACGATGGCGCAGTATCGGGCGGCCGTTCAGGTCACCTGCGTCGACGCGGCCTGCGCATCGGACCCGGCGGTCGATCTCGTGTTCAGCGACGTCTGGACCCCGACCGGCGTCGGCACCCCCGACCCGGCGTTCTCCTGGACCTACGCGCAGCTCAGCACGCCGGCGCCGACCCGCGCCGACTGCGAGACCAACTGGCAGGGCAACTGCCGCGTCACGATCCACTACCCGACCCACATCGCGCCGATCTGGACGGCGCCGCGCACCTCGATCACGGCGATCAATCCGGGCACGACCCAGACGGCCACCGCGTGCACCGACTGCCACAGCCCGGTGGATGCCAATGGCGTCAAGCGCGTGCCGCTCGGCAACAGCCAGCTGGACCTCACGACGGCGCCGGCCTCGACGGCGCCCTGCGTACAGCAGGAGTACGTATCGTTCTGCGACCTGCTGTTCCCGCACCCCAAGCTCGACCCTGTTACTATGCTGCCCGTCATCGTGCCCGGTCCGCCGGATCCGGTGACCGGCCTGCCGACGCAGGTCGTCGTGCAGGTGAATCCGCCGATGAGCGGCGCGGGGGCAAACGCTTCGGCGGCCTTCTTCAGCGAGTTCGCCACCGGCGGCACGCACGCCGGCTGGCTGACCGGGGCCGAGCTGAAGCTGATCTCCGAGTGGCTCGACATCGGCGGCCAGTACTACAACGACCCGTTCGCGATCCCACCGCCCAACTGATCGAATGCGCATCGCCTCAAAGTTCGCGACCTTACTTATTCTGGCCACTACCGCGGGACTCGCGCATTCGGCTGACGGCACGCGCTCGTTCGACCGCGACGCCGGCCGCTACGTCGACGTCGCAGTCGCCGATCCATACCTCGAGCTGCACACGGGCCCAGGCCGCGGCTACCCGGTTTTCCGGGTCATCCCGCGCGGCGAGCACGTCGAGATCCTCTTTCGCCGCACGGACTGGTTCAAGGTCCGCGACGAGCACGATCGCGAGGGCTGGGCGTATCGCGACAACATGAGCGAGACGCTGCTCGCCTCGGGCTCCAAGCTTCCGCTCGAGGATCTGTCGCACCGCGACTACGACCTGTGGCCGTGGGA
>JAFEDP010000229.1 GCA_018241545.1 Pseudomonadota bacterium | reverse complement strand
GGCCACGGCCAGCGCCTCCGCCAGCCATTGAGGTGCCCGCAGCGCCGGGTCGGCCTCGCGGCCGGCCCGGCGCTGCGACGTCAGCGAGCGATCACCGCGCGGCCAGACGCCCGGCCTCGGCCGCCTCCCACAGTCCCTTCTGCAACAGCCACTCGCGCGAGTACAGCCGCGACTGGTACTTCTGGCCGCCGTCGCACAGGATCGTCGCGATCGTATGACCGGGGCCGAGCTCGCGCGCGAGCTGCATGGCTGCCGCCACGTTCACGCCGCTCGCGCTGCCGAGCAGCAACCCTTCTGCGTAGAGCAGGCGATAGACGGTCGCCACCGCCTCCGCATCCGTCACCGCCACGGCGCGATCGATCGGCGTGCCGGCGAGATTGGCGGTCACGCGGCCGATGCCGATGCCCTCCGTGATCGAACCCGGACCGTTGGCCCGCAGTTCGCCCGACTGGACCCAGTGGTAGAGCGAGCTGCCCTGCGGGTCCGCGAGCACGATGCGCACGCCGGCCACCTGCTCCTTGAGATACCGGCCGGCGCCGCCCAGCGTGCCGCCGGTGCCGGTGGCCGCGACGAACGCGTCGAGGCGCCCGTCGGTGTCGCGCGCGATCTCGGGACCGGTCGTTGCGTAGTGCGCGTCGCGGTTCGCGGTGTTGTCGAACTGGTCGGCCCAGATCGCCCCGGGTGTCTCGGCGGCGAGCCGTGCCGCAACCCGCTGGTAGTGGTTGGGATCCGAGTACGGCACGGCCTTGACGCGGTGCAGCTCGGCGCCCAGCGACTCGAGCGCCTGGTACTTCTCGGCCGACTGGTTGTCCGGCATCACGATGACCGCCCGGTAGCCGCGCGCGTGACAGAGGTGGGCAATCGCGATGCCGGTGTTGCCCGCCGTGCCCTCGACGACGGTGCCGCCGCGCGCGAGACGCCCGCCGCGCTCGGCGGCGTCGAGGATGCCGAGCGCCGTGCGATCCTTCACCGAGCCGCCCGGGTTCATGAACTCGGCCTTGCCGAGGATCTCGCAGCCGGTCGCCGCCGACAGCGACTGCAGCCGGATGAGCGGCGTGTTGCCGATCGCCCCCGCGAAACCGCCGACCCTGCCCATGCCCGACCCCCTGTCCCGCCGCGCGCGTGCGCAGCGCCTATCGTAGCGGGTCCGACACTTAGGCTGCCGCGCACGGCGCCGGACCGTCGCATCAGGTAACGCCTGTGCGCACCGGACCTGCGGCTGCACCTGGCGCAGCATGGCCAGGTCGCCCGGCGTGCCCGGCCGGTTCCGGCTGCGCCCGCCGGTCGGGGTCGACGCGGCCCGCAGCATCCCCAGTCCTTGTTAAGATCGCCTCTGGTCCCGTCCCGGCGGTCCGGCGTCTTTGCGCCCCGTCCTGGACTTCCCCCTGCTGGAGGTCGCGCATGATCACGTTGAACGTCAACGGCCAGTCGCATTCGGTGGACGTGCCGGCGGATACGCCGCTGCTGTGGGTGCTGCGCGACACGCTCGGACTCACCGGCACCAAGTTCGGCTGCGGTCAGGCGCTGTGCGGGGCCTGCACGGTCCACGTCAACGGCGCGGCGACGCGCGCGTGCACGACGCCGGTCGCCGCCGTCGCGGGAAGCCGCATCACGACCATCGAAGGGCTCTCACAGCACTCCGACCACCCGGTGCAGAAGGCGTGGCTCGAGCACGACGTGCCGCAGTGCGGTTATTGCCAGTCCGGGCAGATCATGAGCGCGGCGGCGCTGCTGTCGCAGAACAAGAACCCCAGCGACGCGGACATCGACGCCGCGATGTCCGGCAACATCTGCCGCTGCGGAACCTACAACGACATCCGCGCCGCGATCCATACCGCGGCGGGCCTGATGCGGAAGGGAGGCTGAGATGGCGACCGAACTGGCAAATCCTTCGCGCCGCGAATTCCTCTCGGCAGCCGCCGCCGCTGGCGGCGGGCTGCTGGTCGGCTTCACGCTCCCGGGTCGCGCGAGCGCCGCGGTGCCCGCGGCCGGCGCCGGGCCGTTCCAGCCCAACGCCTTCATCCGCATCGGCTCCGACAACGTCGTGACGCTGATCGTCAGCATGGCCGAGATGGGCCAGGGCGTGCTGACCTCGCTGCCGCAGCTGCTCGCCGAGGAGCTCGAGGCGGACTGGCGCCACGTGCGCTTCGAGCAGGCGCCGGTTGACCCCGCCTACAACAACCCGATGTTCCAGATGCAGGGCACCGGCGGCTCGACCTCGGTCCGGGCGTTCTGGGACCCGCTGCGCAAGGCCGGCGCGGCGGCGCGCGAGATGCTGATCACGGCGGCGGCCGAGCAATGGGGCGTGGACCGCGCGACGTGCCGCGCGCGCGAGGGCGCGGTTCACCACAAGAGCGGCAAGCACCTGAGCTACGGGGAACTCGCCGCGCGGGCCGCGCAGCTGCCGGTCCCGGCGGAACCGCCGCTCAAGGACCCGAAGGACTTCCGCATCCTCGGCCAGCCGCTCAAGCGCCTCGACTCGCCGCAGAAGGTCAATGGCTCCGCGCGCTTCGGCCTGGACGTGACGGTGCCGGGGCAGCTGACCGCGGTCGTCGCGCAGCCCCCGGTTCTCGGCGCCCGGGTCGCGAGCGTCGACTCCAGCCGCGCCCTGGCGGTGAAGGGCGTGCGGCACGTGGTGCAGATCGACAGCGGCGTCGCGGTCGTCGCCGACGGCTTCTGGGCCGCCAAGACGGGCCGCGACGCGCTCGCGGTGCAGTGGGACCTCGGCGACAAGGCCACGCTCTCGAGCGGCGGCATCCGCACGGCGATGCTCGAGCGCCTGAAGTCCGACGGCATGGTCGCGCGCCACGAGGGCGATCCGGGCGCCGCGCAGTCAGCCCGCACGCACGAGGCGACGTACGAGGCACCGTACTTGGCGCACGCCTGCATGGAGCCGATGAACTGCACGGCCTCGGTGACCGCCGACGGCATCGACGTCTGGGCGCCGACCCAGGCCTCGGGCGTCAACCGGATGGTCATCGCCAAGGTCACCGGCGTCGCGCCGGAGAAGATCCGCGTCACGACGACCATGCTCGGCGGCGGCTTCGGGCGGCGCTTCGGCCAGGACTTCGTGATCGCGGCCGTGCAAACGTCGAAGGCCGTGTCGGCGCCCGTCAAGCTCGTGTACACGCGCGAGGACGACATGCGCGGGCAGTTCTACCGTCCCGCGTCGATCGCGCGGCTGCGCGCCGGCCTCGATGCGGCCGGGCGGCCGGTCGTCTTCGATGCGCGCATCGCCTGCTCGTCGATCTCGGCGGTGTCCGGCATGGGTGATCCGAACGCGATCGACGAGGCTGCGGTCGAGGGCGTGCGCGACTGGCCCTACGCAACGCCGAACGTGCACGTCGACTGGGCGCGGCACGAGCCGGGCGTCGGCGTCTGGTACTGGCGCTCGGTCGGCAACTCGCAGAACACGTTCTTTGCGGAGAGCTTCATCGACGAGCTCGCGCATGCGGCGGGCCAGGACCCGTACGAGTACCGCCGCTCGCTGCTGGACAAGCACCCGCGCCATCGCGCGGTGCTCGAGCGCGTCGCGCACGAGGCCGGCTGGGGCAAGCCGCTGCCCAAGGGACACGCGCGCGGCATCGCGGTCGCCGAGAGCTTCAACAGCTACGTCGCCGAGGTCGTCGAGGTGTCGCTGCGGCCGGACGGCACGCCGCGGGTTCACCGCGTCGTCTGCGCGGTCGACTGCGGCATGATGGTGAATCCCGGCATCGTGCGACGCCAGGCGCAGAGCGCGGTGATCTTCGCGCTCTCGGCGGCGCTGCACGGCGAGATCACGGTCGAGGGCGGCCGGATCCAGCAGAAGAACTTCGACGACTACCCGGTCGTGCGCATGGACGAGGCGCCGCCGATCGAGGTGCACCTCGTCGCCAGCACCGAGAAGCCGACGGGCATCGGCGAGCCGGCAACCCCGCCGCTCGCCCCGGCGCTCGCGAACGCACTGTTCGCGCTGACGGGCAAGCGCGTCCGGCGGCTGCCGATCCGGCCGGGCGACCTCAAGGCCTAGCCCGCGCGAACGCCTGCGCCCCGGGACCGGCCGGGGCGCGGCGCCGCGCCTGCCCGGGCTCGCTGCCCGCGCCGTTCCGGCCCGCCGGGCAGCCGTCCCCGTCGCCTCGCCGCGAGTGCCTGCGACGGCGGACGCGTCTCGCGCATCTAGGGATGATGGGCCCCCTGGCGTGCAGGGTGGCGAGGACCCGGCGCATGACGGTGAAGTCGATTCTGGCCATCGTCTGGCTTGCCCTGGCACCCAACCTGCTCGCGGCCGCCGCGACACGCCCGGACCCCGATCCCGCGGCTGCGGCGGTGGACGAGTGGCTGGCGCTGTGCGGGCGCGGCGACGTCGCGGCACTCGGACGCTGGTACGACACTCACCTGAGCGCCGCCGCGCGCGAGCGGCTGCCGGCCGCCATCCGTGCGCAGGACGATGCGGCGCTGTGCGTGGCGGTGGGGGGACTTGCGCGCGCGCCACGCGCGGCCGGGGGCGGCGACGGCAACGCGCAGCGGCTGGTCGACCGATCGGGGCGACTCTGGATCGAGCTCACGGGAGGCGATCAGGGTCCGCCGTTCGAGCACTTCGGGCTGCGGCCGGCCCGGCCACCTCGGTCGGCACTGCCGGCGCGCCTCGATGATGCCGCGCTGCGCCGCGAGGTCGGCGAATGGGTCGAATTCGTCGGCGCCCGCGGACTCTTCTCCGGCGTCGTGGCGGTCGCCCGCGGCGACGAGATCGTCGCGCAGGCCAGCGCCGGGTACGCCGACCGCGCGTCGCGCACGCCGTTCACGACCGCCTCGCGGTTCACGCTCGGATCGCTCGGCAAGCTGTTCACGGCCGTTGCGATCGGCCAGCTGGTCGACGCCGGCCGGGTGGCGCTCGCCGACCCCGTGGGGCGATTCCTTCCCGGATATCCCGACGCGCAGATCCGCGACCACGCGAGCGTTGCGATGCTGCTGTCGCACACCGCGGGACTCGGCGACTTCCTCGGGCGGCGCCCGCCGCAGATGATGCGCGCCGGCGTGCAGCGGGCGAGCGAGCTGCTGCCGTTGTTCGAGCACGACCCGCCTGGCTTCGCACCTGGACACGGCTGGGCCTACAGCAACGCAGGACTCGCGCTCGCCGGCGCCATCGTCGAGGTCGCCTCCGGCGAGAGCTATCCGGACTACCTGCGCGCACACGTGTTCGCGGCGGCCGCAATGAACGACAGCAGCCC
>JAFEDP010000228.1 GCA_018241545.1 Pseudomonadota bacterium | reverse complement strand
GGTCGCGCGCGTTCATGAGCTGCAGGACTTCGCCCTCGGCGATCACGTTGGTGGCGTCGGCCATGATCTCCATGACCCGCAGGCTCTTGAGACGCACCATCATCTGGAAGGCGCGCGAGTACAGGAAGTCGCCGACCAGGACACTCGCAGCGTTGCCCCAGACCTCGTTGGCCGTGTCCCGGCCGCGCCGCTGGCGCGAGCCGTCGACGACGTCGTCGTGCAGGAGCGTCGCCGTATGGATGAACTCGATGATGACCGCGGCGGCCACCTGCGGGCCCAGCGCCGGCGCGCCGGTGGCGCGCGCCGCGAGCAGTACGAGCAGCGGCCGCAGGCGCTTGCCGCCGGCGCCGATGATGTACTCGGACACCTGGTTCACGAGCGCGACGTCGCTCGCGAGCTCGCGACGGATCGTGGCGTCGGCGGCGGCCAGATCGGCCGAGACCGTGCCCCGGATGCTTGCCAGCAGGGTGGGTTGTTCCGCGGCCATAGGGCCCGGCATCCTACCGGCATTCCGGGGGCGGGCCAAACCGTACCGACCGAATGGGGGTGGCGACGGGTTTGACGCAAACCCCTGCCGTCATTAGAATTCGCGGTTCCGTCGACCCGCCCCAAGGCGGGTGGTTCGGGATCCGGCGGATCCCCGTCTTGAGGTGCAATCGAACATGTTCGCGGTCATCCAAACCGGCGGTAAGCAGTACCGCGTGAGCGAGGGTACGGTCCTTCGCGTCGAGAAGCTGCCGGCCGACGCCGGCGCCACGGTCGAGTTCAGCGAGGTGCTGCTGCTCGGCGAGGGCGAGAGCGTCAAGCTCGGCAAGCCGTTCCTGGCGGGCGCCAAAGTGACGGCCACCGTGCAGTCGCACGGCCGCACGCCCAAGGTCCGGATCGTGAAGTTCCGTCGGCGCAAGCACTACCTGCGCCAGGGCACGCACCGGCAGTCGTACACCGAGGTCAAGGTCACCGGGATCAGCGGCTGAGGCCGCGGCTCCCAGCGCACTGGAGTTCATCGTCATGGCACACAAGAAGGCAGGCGGCAGTACCAAGAACGGCCGCGATTCCCATTCGAAGCGCCTCGGCGTCAAGCGCTTCGGCGGCGAGCACGTGCTGGCCGGCAACATCCTGGTCCGCCAGCGCGGCACCCAGTTCAAGGCCGGCCGCAACGTCGGCATCGGCACCGACCACACGCTGTTCGCGCTGATCACCGGCAAGGTGGCGTTCGCGAAGAAGGGCGCCGAGCAGCGCACCTTCGTCAGCGTCGTCGCTGACTGAGGCCGCTGCACGCTGCGCCCCCGAAGACCCCGGCCCGGCGCCGGGGTCTTTCGTTTTGGGGACGCGGCGCGGCGGCCGGGTGCGCCCGGTGTTCGAGATCCGCACCGACGACCTCTCCGGTGCCCCGACGCGCGATCTGATCGCGCTGCACCTGGCGGGCATGCACGCCCATTCCCCGCCCGGCCACGTGTTCGCGCTCGGCGAGAGCGGGCTCGCCGCGGCGCAGGTGACCGTCTGGAGCGCCTGGGCGGGCACCGCGATCGCGGGCCTGTGCGCGCTGCGCGAGCTGGGCGACGGCACCGGCGAGCTCAAGTCGATGCGCACCCATCCCGACTTCCTGCGCCGCGGCGTCGCCGCGGCGCTGCTCGAGCACGCGATCGGCGAGGCCCGGCGCCGCGGCTACTCGCGCCTCAGCCTCGAGACGGGCAGCGGCGCGGGCTTCGCGCCCGCGCTCGCGCTGTACCGCAAGCGGGGCTTCAGCGACGGCGCCGCCTTCGGCGACTACGTGAAGAGCGAGTTCAACCAGTTCCTGCACCTGCCGCTGTGAGCGGCGCGGCGGGCCCCACCCCCATGCACGAGACGAGAGCACGGTCATGAAGTTCGTCGACGAGGCGCTGGTGCGCGTGCAGGCTGGTCACGGGGGCCGCGGTTGCGTCAGCTTCCGGCGCGAGAAGTTCGTGCCGTTCGGCGGCCCCGACGGCGGCGACGGCGGCCTCGGCGGCAGCGTCTACCTGCGCGCCCAGGCGGGCATCAATACGCTCGCGGACTTCCGCATCCAGCGCACCTTCAAGGCCGCCTCGGGGCAGGCCGGCAGCGGCAACGACTGCACCGGGGCGGGCGGCGCGGACCTGTACGTCGCCGTTCCGGTCGGCACGACGGTCATGGACGAGGACACCCAGGAGCAGCTCGGCGACCTGCTGAACGCCGGCGACACGGTGATGGTGGCGCGCGGCGGCAAGGGCGGGTGGGGCAACACGCGCTTCAAGTCGAGCACCAACCGTGCGCCGCGCAAGGCCATGCCGGGGCTGGCGGGCGAGAAGCGCCTGCTGAGGATCGAGATGCGGGTCATCGCCGACGTCGGCCTGCTCGGGCTGCCGAACGCGGGCAAGTCGACCCTGATCCGGGCCGTCTCGGCGGCGCGCCCCAAGGTGGCCGACTACCCCTTCACGACCCTGTACCCGAACCTCGGCGTCGTCAGCGTCGGGATCGGGCGCAGCTTCGTGATGGCCGACATCCCGGGGCTGATCGAGGGCGCGGCCGAGGGCGCCGGTCTCGGCATCCGCTTCCTCAAGCACCTGCAGCGCACGCGCGTGCTGCTGCATCTCGTCGACATCTCCCCGCCGGATCCCGACGCCGACCCGGTCAAGGACGCCCGTGCGATCGTGGCCGAGCTCAAGAAGTTCAGCGCCGAGCTCGGCAAGCGCGAGCGCTGGCTGGTGCTCAACAAGACGGACCTGCTGCCGCCGGACGAGGCCGAGGCGCGCTGCGCCGAGATCGTGCGACGGCTGCGCTTCAAGGGCCCGACCTTCCGGATCTCGGCCGCGACCGGGGCCGGCACGCGCGAGCTGGCCGCTGCCCTGATGCGGCGCCTCGAGGAACTCGAGCCGCCCGCCGGCGAGGACCCCTGAAACGACACGGGCCGGTCGCAGACCGGCCCGTTCACGACCCGTGTCCGCCCCCGACGGGGCGGTGACCAGCGGGGTTACTTCATCGCCTTGACGAGCGCGGAGAGCCGGCTCTTGTGCCGCGCGGCCGTGCTGCGGTGGACGATGCCCTTGTTGACCATCGAGTCGATGACCGGAACCGCGGCCTTGAACGCGGCCTGGGCCGCGGTCTTCTCGCCCGCGGCGATGGCGGACCTCGCCTTCTTGATCGCGGTGCGCATCTTCGAGCGCAGCGTCATGTTGTGGGCCCGGCGCACCACCGCCTGACGGGCGCGCTTCTCCGCGGACTTGATATTGGCCAAGGGATGCCCTCGAAAAGCACCTGAAACCGAGCCCGCTATTCTGCTGACAGGCGCCACCGCTGTCAATTTTCGGCCGCCGCGGGCGGGCCGGGTCGGGGGCGGCCCGGTATAGTGGCCGGCCGATGCACCCCGCGACCCTGGCCCGATGAAGGGCGGCTTCCTCCGCAGCACCTCGATCGTCGGGGCGATGACCTTCGTGTCGCGCCTGACGGGCGTCGTGCGCGAGACGATCTACGCGGCGCTGATGGGGGCGAGCCCGGCCTTCGACGCGTTCCTGGTGGCCTTTCGCATTCCGAACTTCCTGCGCCGGATCACGGCGGAGGGGGCGTTCTCGCAGGCCTTCGTGCCGGTGGTCTCCGAGTACCGGCTCAAGCGCGAACCGGCCGAGGTCCAGGCGCTGGTCGCCGGCGTCATGGGTACGCTCGGGACGATGCTGCTCGCCGTCACGGCCATCGGCGTGATCGCGGCACCGCTCGTGATCTACCTGTTCGCGCCCGGCTTCGACCAGGCCGGCGACCGCCATGAGCTCGCGGTCCACATGCTCCGCTGGACGTTCCCGTACATCTTCTTCATCTCGCTGACGGCCCTCGGCTCGGGGGTGCTCAACAGCTACGGCAAGTTCGGCACGGCGGCCTTCAACCCGGTGATCCTCAACCTGGTGATGATCGTCTTCGCGGCGTTCGTCGCGCCGCACGCGGCCCAGCCCGTCATCGCGCTCGCGATCGGCGTGTTCGTGGCCGGCATCATCCAGCTCGTCGGCCAGTTCCGCGGCCTGGCGCGCATCGGCCAGCTCACCTGGCCACGCTGGGCCTGGTCGGACCCCGGCGTGCGCCACGTCGGGCGGCTGATGCTGCCCGGGATCTTCGGCTCCTCGGTCGCGCAGGTGTCGATCCTGCTCGACTCTTGGATCGGCTCGCTGCTCAAGTCCGGCAGCATCTCCTGGAACTACTACGCCGACCGCCTGGTCGAGTTCCCGATGGGCGTGTTCTCGATCGCGCTGGCGACGGTGATCCTGCCGCGGCTGTCGGCGCACCACGCCGAGGAGACGCCCGAGCACTTCAACTCGACCCTGGACTGGGGCCTGCGCCTCACCTGCCTCGTGTCGGCGCCGGCCGCGGTGGGCCTGTTCATGCTCGCCGGGCCGCTCAACGCGACGCTGTACGGCTACGGCCGGTTCGGCGCGCAGGACGTGTGGATGACGAGCTACCCGCTGATGTCCTACGCCGGCGGCCTGATGGGCTTCAGCCTCGTCAAGGTGCTGGCGCCCGGCTACTTCGCCCGCCAGGTGGTGGGCCCGGCGGTGCGGGCCGGCGTGATCTCGCTGATGGTGACGATGGCCTTCAACGTGCTCGTGGTCTACCCGGCCAGCCGCCTCGGCGTGCCGGCGCCGCACGCGCTGCTCGCGCTGTCGACCGGCCTCGGCGCCTACGTCAACACCTGGCTGCTGTACCGCGGCCTGCGCCGCAGCGGGGTCTACACGCCGTCGCCGCAGTGGCGCCGGCTGCTGCTGCAGGCGCTCGTGGCCAACCTCGCCATGGCCGTCTTCCTGTGGTGGGCCGGCGGGCACTGGGCCGACTGGATCACCTGGCGGGCGGTGGCCCGGGTCGGTCGGCTGGCGGCCTGCGTGCTCGGCGGCGGCGCGGTCTACGCGGCGGTGCTGTGGCTCGCGGGACTGCGGGTCCGCGACCTGCGGGCCGTATAATCCGGCGTTTTACGCCCGCGTCCCCCCAGCCCGTCCATGCACCTCATCCGCGGCATTCGCAACGCCAACCCCGACGGCCGCGGGGCCGCGATCGCGATCGGCAACTTCGACGGCGTGCACCTCGGCCACCAGGCGCTGGTGCGGACCGCGCGCGCCTGCGCGCGGGCCAGCGGCGCCCGCACCGCCGTGCTCACCTTCGAGCCGCACCCGCGCGAGTTCCTCGATGCCGCCAGCGCGCCGCCGCGGCTGATGCGCCTCGGCGAGAAGTGCGTGGCGCTGGCCGGGCTCGGCGTCGAGCAGCTGTACGTGCTGCGCTTCGACACGGCGC
>JAFEDP010000227.1 GCA_018241545.1 Pseudomonadota bacterium | reverse complement strand
CACGAAGAACAGCGTCGCGACGGTGGCGAAGGCGAGGCCGCCGATGACCGCCCGGCCGAGCGGCGCGTTCTGCTCGCCGCCCTCGCCGAGGCCGAGCGCCATCGGCGCCATGCCGATCATCATCGCCAGCGCCGTCATCAGCACCGGCCGGAAGCGCACGAAGCCGGCCTCGAGGGCGGCGGCCGCGGAGTCGAGGCCCGCCTGGAGGCGCTCGCGCGCGAAGCTGATCACGAGGATGCTGTTGGCGGTGCCGACGCCCATGCACATGATCGCGCCGGTGAGTGCCGGCACGGACAGCGTGGTGTGCGTCCCGAACAGCATCCAGATGATGCCGGCGAGCGCCGCCGGCAGCGCGCCGACCACGATCGCGGGGTCGAGCCACGACTGGAAATTGACGACGATCAGCAGGTAGATCAGCACCATCGCGCCGAGGATGCCCCAGAGCAGGCCGCGATACGAGCTGTACATGGTCTCCACCTGGCCGCGCATCACGACCGTCGAGCCCTTGGGCACGTCGGCGACCGTGCGGTCGAGGATGTGCTCGATGTCGCGGGCCACGCCGCCGAGGTCGCGACCCTGGACGCTGGCATAGATGTCGAACGTCGGCTGCACGTCGTAGTGCGTCACGACCGCCTCGCTCTGGCGACGCTCGATCGTCGCGAGGCTGCCGAGCACCTGCGCCGGCCGGCCGGCGGTCGCGTAGATCGGCACGTTCTCGATCGCCGGCAGGCTGTCGATCTGGTACTGCGGCGTCTGAGCAACGACCGGGTAGGAGACGTGGTTCGACGGGTTCACCCAGTAGTTGGGCGCCACCTGGCCGCTGCCGGACAGGGCGACCAGCATGCTGTTGGCGACGTCGCGCTCGCTGATGCCGAGCTCGGCGGCCCGCGTGCGATCGGCGTGGATCAGGAACTCGGGCTGGTTGACCGGCTGCTGCAGGCGCACGTCGGCGATGCCCGGCACGTGGCGCACCGAGTCGAGCAGCTTCTGAGCGTAGACCAGGTTCTGCTCGCGCTTGAAGCCGACGACCTGCACGTCCACCGGCGCCGGCAGCCCGAAGTTGAGGATCTGCGTGACGATGTCCGCCGGCAGGAACGCGAACGTCGTGCCGGGGAATGCGCCCGGCAGCACGTCGCGCAGCGTGCGCACGTATTCGTCGGTCGGCGCGTGGCCCTCATGCAGCGTGATCAGGATGTCGGCGTCGGCCGGGCCGATGACGCCCGAGTTGCTGTAGGTGATGTTGAGGCCGCTGACCGGCAGGCCGATGTTGTCGACCAGGCTCTCGAGGTCGCGCGCCGGGATCGTGCGCCGCACCAGCGCCTCGACGCGGTCGCACAGGCGCGCGGTCTCCTCGATGCGCATGCCCGTCGGCGCGCGCAGGTGCAGCTTGATCTGGCCGGCATCGACCGCCGGGAAGAAGTCGGCGCCGAGGAACGGCACCAGCAGGAACGAGGCTGCCACCACCCCGCCCGCGCCGATCAGGAACTTGCGCCGGTGCTGGATCGCGAGCTGCAGCAGCGCGTAGTAGCCCTGCCGGACCACCGCGAAGCGCCGCTCGAACCCCTGCTGGAAGCGCACCAGCGGCTGCGACCAGGACCGGCGGCCCGGCTCCGGATGGGCCGCCATCACATACTCGAGGTGCCCCGAGGCGTGCGGGTGGGCAGCCGAATGCGGCTTCAGCAGGTACTTCGCCAGCGTCGGCACCAGCGTGCGCGACAGCGTGAACGAGGCCATCAGCGCGAACACCACCGCCTCGGCCATGGGCACGAACAGGTAGCGCGGCACGCCCTCGAGGAAGAACATCGGCACGAACACGATGCAGATCGACAGCAGCGAAAAGAGCGCCGGGATGATGATCTGGTTGCCGCCGTCGAGGATCGCGGTGGTGACGTCCTTGCCCTGCTCCAGGTGCCAGTTGATGTTCTCGATCGTCACCGTCGCATCGTCGACCAGGATGCCGACCGCGAGTGCGAGGCCGCCGAGCGTCATGACGTTGATGGTCTCGCCGAGCGCCGACAGCACGATGATCGAGGACAGGATCGCGAGCGGGATCGAGACCGTGATGATCAGCGTCGAGCGCCAGCTGCCGAGGAACAGCAGGATCATCAGCGCCGTGAGGCACGCGGCGATCACCGCCTCGCGCGCCACGCCCGCGACCGCCGCCTTGACGAAGAACGACTGGTCGCCGACCTGGTCCAGCTGCAGCTCGGGCGGCGCGCCGGCCTGGATCCGCGGCAGCAGCTTCTTGACGTCGCGGATGATGTCGAGCGTCGACACGGCGCCCGCCTTCTGGATCGTCGTCAGCACCGAGCGCCGGCCGTCCACGCGCACCAGGTTCGTCTGCGGCGCGTAGCCGTCGCGGACGTGGCCGATGTCGCGCAGGTAGATGGTCGCGCCGTTGACCGTCTTGATCGGCAGGTTGTCGAGGTCTTCGAGCGCCGTGGGCGAGGCGTCGAGCCGCACGTTGTACTCGAACTCGCCCACCTTGGCGGTGCCGGCCGGCAGCACGATGTTCTGCGTCAGGATCGCCGTGGTGACGTCCGCCGGCGTCAGGTTCTTGGCCGCGAGCGCGCGCGGGTCGACGTCGACCATCACGAGCCGGTTCTTGCCCCCGTACGGCGACGGCACCGTCGCGCCCTCGACCTCGGCGAGCTGCGGCCGGATGAAGTTGTTCGACAGGTCGAACAGCTGCTGCTCGCTGAGCTTCTGCGAGGAGAGCGCCAGCTGCAGGATCGGCACGCTCGAGGCGTTGTAGGAGAGCACCAGCGGCGGCGTGATGCCCGGCGGCAGCAGCTTGAGCACCGTCTGCGAGACCGCGGTGACCTGGGCGATCGCGGCGTCGATGTGGACGTTGGCGTGGAAGAACAGCTTGACGACGGCGACGCCCGGCAGCGACTGCGACTCGATGTGGTCGATGTCGTTGACGTACGAGGTCGTCGTGCGCTCGAAGTAGGTGGTGATGCGGTCGGAGACCTCACCGGGGGACAGCCCGCTGTAGGTCCAGACGATGCTGACCACCGGCACCCGGATGTCCGGGAAGATGTCCACGGGCGTGCGCAGGATCGCGAGCGGTCCGAACAGCAGGATCGCGATCGCCAGCACGAAGAAGGTGTAGGGCCGCGAGAGCGCGACCCGGATAATCCACATCAGTAGCCTCGACGTAAGCGATTCGACCAGCGCGACGGAGCGGTCCAGCTTAAGGTTTGCCCGGCCGCCTGTCGCGTCAACGGGCGGGCACGCTAATGGGCGAGACTTATCAGGGCCTTAGCCGAAGCCGGAGCGGCGCTGCACCGCGACATGGCGCACGGTCCGCCGCGCCGGGCGGCCGCGCACCGGCAGCGCGGCCGGCGGCCGTCAGCGCGGCCCGGAGCGGCGGACAGCGCCCGGCGTCACCTGGGCGCGCGACCAGGTCGCGGCACCCTCGCGGCCCATGTACTTGGCGAGCACCCGCGGGTCGGTGCGCTCGAGGTCGACCGCCACCAGCACGTCGATCGCGTTGCCGAAGGCCGGATCGACGTTGAATCCGAGCACCTCGGCGCCGAGCTTGAGGTACTGGCGCAGCAGCACCGGCACCCCCTTGCCGTCGGGCTCGAGCGAGGCGACGACCGACTCCACCGCGTCGAGCCGCCCGACGCCGGCCGCCTCGCGCCGCACGAGGCGCGCGCTGCCGGAGTTCGGCACGGGATTGCGTGCGCGCACCAGCCGCGCGCGCCGGCGGTCGGCGCTCTGCGCCCGCAGGAACCCCGTGATCAGGGCGCGCGAGGCAAGCGAGTAGTCGTTGCTGATACTGACCGGGCCGAACAGCACCCGATACTGCGGGTGCGCGACCAGGTACGCGGCGATGCCCTTCCACAGCAGCATCAGCGGCGCGAAGCTCCTCTGGTACTGCGGGCGCACGAACGAGCGGCCGATCTCGAGCGCCGGCCCGAGCGACGGCAGCAGCGAGCGGTGGAAGTCGAACAGCGTGTGCGTGTAGAGCCCGCGCGTGCCGTAGCGCGCGTAGATCCGGTCGACGGCGCCGATGCGGTAGCCGCCAACGACCTCGCGGGCCGCGCGGTTCCACACGAACAGGTGTTCGTAGTAGCTGTCGTAGAGGTCGATGTCGCGCGCGCGCCCAGTGCCCTCCCCGACCGTGCGGAACGTCAGCTCGCGCAGCCGACCGATCTCCTGCAGCAGCCACGGTGCCTGCTCCGCGGTCGCGTGCCAGACCTCCAGGTCGTTGTTGGCGGCGATGCGCTGGGCAACGTCGAGCGCGCCGAGCTCGGCCGCGAGTCGCTCGGGTGCCGCCGGCGCCGCAACCGCCTCCGCAGCCGCCGGTGCCACCGGGCCCGTGCGGGTGCGCCTCGAGATCGCGGGGGCCGCGGCGCAGGCGAGCGCATAGACGTGCAGGCGCAGGTACTCGCACAGCTGCTCGTCGCCCTCGATCGCCGCGTGCGCGCCGGGCTCGATGCGCCTGCCCACGCGCACCGGCACCACCCGGCCGCCCTTATTGAAGAGCTCACGCGGCAGCAGGGCCGTGCGCAGCCGCGGGTGCACGAGGCCGGCGGCGTGGAACAGCGGACTGTTGCTGCCGCCGACGAACACCGGCACGACCGGCGCCCGGGCGAGGCGCACGAGGCGCGCCACCGACGCGTGCCACGGCGGGTCGACGACGGTGCGGCTGCGCCGGTCGAGCGCCGCCACCTCCCCGGCCGGGAACACCAGCAGCGCGCCGCCGCCGCCGAGGTGCCTGAGCGCCTGGCGCATCGCGATGCCATTGCGGCCGACGGCGCGGGTGCCGGCGAGCACGTCGACCGCGAACAGCGCCGGGGCGAACTCCGGCAGGCGCGCGAGCAACTCGTTGCCGAGCACGCGCACGTCCGGGCGGACCGCAGCCAGTGCCGTGTAGAGGTAGAGACCCTCGATGCCGCCGAAGGGGTGGTTGGCGACGACGATCAGCGGCCCGCCGGCGGCGACCTCGGCGAGCGCGCCCTCGGTCCGGAAGCGCACGCCGAGCGCGCGCAGCGACTCCTGCGCGAACTCGACCGGGCCGTGCAGCGGCGGCAGCCCCGCGTACACCCGCTCCGCGCGCCGCAGCGCGAGCAGTCGCTCGAGGGCCGGCGCGAGCACGGCCGTGACCGGCCGCGGCAGGTAGCGGTTGAGCAGCGGGTTGAGACGAAACGTGACGATCGGGCGACGCGACATGCAGCCTCCCCAGGAGCGGCTATGCCGACGCTACCGGCCGCGCATTGCAGTCACTTGACTGCGCCGGCCGCCTGCCGGCACAGGCGTC